>CALGWE010000560.1:0-13314 GCA_937935915.1 uncultured Clostridia bacterium | reverse complement strand
CTTATATTTATAGCTCTTTTTACATAAAAATTCTTTTATTTTAATTATTTTCTACTCTTTAGCTTTCTTAAAAATTCATCTTTAAGATTATTTTTATCTTCTAGTTTTTTAATTTCTTTTTTAAGATGTTCAATGTATTCCATAGTTAATTTAGCACCATGTCTATTTACTAAATCTTCACCTTCTACAGTTTCCTTAAGCCACTGCATAGTTGATTTCTCAATCATATCATTATAAGTATTATCTTCTCTTCCAAACATATTTTTCCTCCTTAATCAATACTTCAATACATTTATATTTCCTATCTTAACTGATTACAGTTGCATTTCTCATAACAATTGGTGCTCCCTCAGAACCATCTCCCATAATATCCCCTCTCTTTAATAAATACTGTACCACTTCTTGCTCTGAATTAAACTTAGTTACTTGATATGGGAGTACTGAGGCATATTTTTCAACGAATACGAAACCTTCTTCATCTTCAACCAACACACCTGTATGTCCTACAAAACGTTTATTTTCAACTGGATCATGTAAAAATAGTGTAATAAGTGATACATTTGCATGCTCATCAAATACAATATTTCTATTTTCCCATTCCGTTTGAATTTGTGCAATATGGTTTGTTAAATCTGTCCCCGCTTCTACAGTTACTGGATTAAATAATGTTACATATTTTTGATAATCTGCTTTTAGTACATCATATTTTGAATCCTCTTGAATAGCTTGTACATCAAACATTAAATAATTATCTGCCTCATCATTATATTGTCCTACAGTTACTAAATCCTTCATTAATAGTCCTGCTGTTAATCTACAGTTTGTATCCATTCTTGCTGTATCTTTATTAGTCTCTTTATCTGTTCTTAAATAAACGTCATCATAATTTATCTCTGAACCATTATATAATGTAAATCCTTCTTTAAATGAATCTGCACTTTCTACATTACTATTATATTCATTAACCCATTTTATAAAAAGCTCTGCATTCTCTGCTGGTATACCTGCTTTAATTAATCTCGTCTTAACTTCTTCTTGTGTTTTAGAATCCACTAAATTAGAATACTCTAATTGCTCTTCTGATTGTGTTACATCTTTATTTATTACATCTTCAGTTACGATTTCTTGTGTTGTATTACACCCAACTAAACTGCTTCCTAAAATAATACCTGTTACAGTTGCTATGAATAGTCTTTTCTTTAATTTCATTTTTAGATTTTCTCCTTAGCTGTCTCATCTCAAATGTCTTGTTATAATCACGATACGATTATACTTATCACCTTGATACACATTATAACCTTTATATAATGTAACAGTATACTTGAAAATCCTTCTATAACATACAAAAAGAATCCGTCATTAATTTTTTATGACAGATTCTTTTCTTACAGTTTCTTAATCCTTGAAATCACTATACTATGATTTCTTTTGTGGTTCGCCTCTATTATTTTGTTCATCATGAAGTTTTTGTCTGCGTTTTCCTTTTTGTTGTGGATTATTTGATCCTGGCTTGCTTGCAAAATCACTCACTAGTTACACATCCTTTCTTCTGTAACTAGTATGCACGTCAAACTTTTATCTCATCCTTGGAAGCTATTAGTAATTTATACGTTTAATTTTTACTTACTATCTATTCTTTAACCCAATAAGTTGTACAATCATTAGAACGTTCAATGAAACCATATTCTATTAAAGCTCTTCTTATAGTAGCAAAGTCTTCGTAAATACGTTCTAATATCCTATTCAATTCTTTCTCTGTATACTGTCTTCCTTTAACAAAGTTTTTAATAACCTCTGATAAAACAATAATCTTCTTCTTTTCTTTGGCTGGATAAGTTTTAATTGCCCCATGTTCATCCATATAAGTTTTAATCGTTGTCGCACGTTCTTTATCTGTAATATTATATCTGTCATCTAAAGTTATGGCTGTTTTATGGGCATTGCATAATGTACCTTGTTCTAGTATACTTACATCTTTTTTTGTATCATTTGCAATAAGCTCCATCATGGCTAAGAAAAGCCTAGCCTGCTTTTCTTTTTCTCTTAATTTATAACGGTGATTACGAATAGTAGATGGTGTCACCTGTAATTTTGCTGCGATCTCCTTATCTGATAAACCAGCTGCCATTAATTTAAGTAGTTCTAATTGCGCTGGTGAAACCCCTGTAAATGCATTATTCATTCCTAAAAGATAGGCAAGTGTGCTACCATGTTTTTCTTTAATGTGTAACTCTACTGCCTTTTTAGCATCAAAGAATTTATCTTCTAGCTGATAAATTCGTCCCTTCTCAAATCCTTCTTCACAGATAATGCATTTATATGCTTCATCCTCTTCTATAAACCCTCTTTTTACCTCTTCAATAGAAGCTTTCCAAAATAATTCCTTATTTTCCTCTCCCATTATTAAACCTCCTATTTACTGTTTATAATTTGTACTTTATAAAGTCATATTACTTTCACACCTATATTATATGAACATTTTTAAATTTTGCAACTATTTTTATAGACATTTTAAAATTTTGTTTATGTATACATAGATATTTCTATCTTAAGTTTACTTTTTTAGTACCTTGTAGTTAAATATTCACTTTATCTATCAATGTTAAAAACTTATTTGTATCCCCTTTAAATATGTTCATCTGTACAAAAAAGAGATTATAAGAAGTAGTTCATTTTGTCCTACTTCTCATAATCTCTTTCTTATTATTTATCTTTATTTCATCATTTATCTTTAAGGCCGTAAACCTAATATATTTATTTTGTTTCTGCTTTATGCTCTGAAACACTTGCATAAGTATAGTAATCTACTGCTCCTATTACATTCGTAATTGCATAATATGTTTTGTTTTCTTCTTTATAAGGTTTCATTGTGATAACTTGTTCAAGTGTTTCATAAACCTTTCCTTGAAGCATACTTTCATAAGTTACTGTGTAACGCATTTCACCATTAAGTAAGTCTTCTACTTTTTGAATCGTTACTTTTCCTCCCTTTAAAGAAGGACTTGAACCACCTGTTACCCAGCCCCTTGTTTTAACTTCTGGTAAAACTCTTTCTTTTGCTTCTTTAGAAAGCTCCGTATATTGTACTGCCCCATTTCTAGTTTGTTGTGCTCTGATCCATAAGGCTAATACTTCTTCTGGTTTCTCAAGTTTGAGTTTTTGCTCTAATTGCACAGTTTTTTGTTTAAGTATTTTGGCTGCTTCATCTGATGGTAAGGCTTTTTTAGTCTGTGAATCTACACCTAAATAACGTACCATAAAGCTTTCTGGTAACATTAATGTATGATTAATAATATGATAATCATATACTACACATTCAAATTGATAACCTTGACTATTAATTGTTACTTCAATTGGTTTCTTTTGTTTATATTTAGGTACATAGTTATCAGGTGTTGCTAACTTTATTGTAGTAAGACCTTTTAAACTATTTGGTAAAGGTGTTAACTTACTCTCCGTTTCTTCATCGTAAGTCTCACATATATTTGATAATACATTGTAATAAAATTCATCGAAATAATTAGGTACCTCCATTGTAAGTATGCCTTTGCTATTTGAACCTTTCTTGGCGGCCTCCCATTTATAATCTGCACCGATTTGTGCCATAACATCTTTAACGGCTAAGTAACAGGTGCCATTACTTTCAAAAGTCATGTCTTTAATCTGTATATTTGATGATGCTGATGTCTTTGTTGTTTGTTTTAATGTAATCTCTTGCCCCATTACACTACTGCAGATTCCTGCTAGTGCCATAAAAATCATTAATTTACTTACAAATCCTTTTACTTTCATTTGATCTCCACCTCATCTATTTAATTTGCTTATCGTATATCTTTTGTTTGTATTTCTATCTCTATATTCATTTTCCCTCCGGATAAGCAATTGTTTATATTGATATATCATTTAACATTATTATAGCACCTTATTTTTGCAATACTTCTCAAAGGTATTACATATTGGTTTCAATTTTGTTATTTTCCAGTTAACTGCTTTTATATTTCTTCAACTTAAAAGCTGCTTATGAAAATCATTCCATAAGCAGCTCTTTATAGCTTTATTTGCTTCTTAAATTTATTTACTTTCTAGATTTAAAAGATATTCTTTGATATTTAATCCCCCACCATAGCCTACTAATTTGCCATTTGCACCAATCACTCTATGACATGGAATAACAATCATAATAGGGTTTTTATTATTAGCACCACCTACTGCGCGACATGCTTTAGGATTACCAATCATCTCTGCTATATCTTTGTAACTTCTCGTTTCCCCATAAGGAATTTGACAAAGTGCTTGCCATACTTGTTTTTGAAAAACTGTCCCTTGAGGATTAAGTGGTAAATCAAATACTTGACGTTGCCCCTTAAAGTATTCCTCTAACTGCTTTGCTGCTTCATCTAATAAAGGTGTAGACTTATTCTCTCCTTCTAAATCTGGCTCATCCCAATTACTAATTACTGTGATTCCCCCATCATCACATGCAATTGTTATTTCACCCATTGTTAACTTATATTTATAAAAAGCTTTGTTCTCTCCTGGTGTCATCCTACTGCTCCTTACTACTTTAATTCATATCTATGTTTATCCTTAATCAAATTTATACACTAATTAAGATCTTATATTTTCACTTAAATGGACTAAATCTCTAACTCTCTTTTCTAGCTGTAGCAACAATAAATAATCGCTTAAATTTATAAGCTATTTTCCCATCCGCTTGTAATTTATAGTTTTCTTTTACCTTCTGGAAAATCTCCTCTATAAACTCTGATTCTAACTCGGTCTCAGCTAGTGCTGCCAAATAAGGCCTAAATGCTGTGCTTCTAGAAAATTCAACGATTGCCTCATAACCGTTTAATATATTATAATAGTCCGTTTCCCACATTTCAATTTCATCACTATACTTAGAAACAACATCATAATACCATTCAGGTGTAAAATTATGATAGGTATGGGCGTCTACTTCTTTAAAATAATCTCGCCACTTTTCCTTTGTTCTTATTTCTAAAAGAATTTCCTGCATCTTCATTTGTTCAAATAAAGGAATTTGCACTGCTATAATTCCTCCTGGATTTAAAGCTTTAAACCAATTGGCAATCACTTGATCTTGTGCTTTAAGCCACTGCAAGCTTGCATTAGAAAATATGATATCTGCCTTCTCAAATGCTTCAAGACTCTCGTTACAATCCTTGAAAATCCATTCTACATTAAGTTTTAGTTCCTTAGCTTTATTAAGCATTGACTGAGAATTATCTAAACCTATAATCTCCGCATTTTTAAATCTATCTGCAAGGATTTTAGTACTCATTCCTGAACCACAACCTATATCTATAATCCTTTTAGGATTCTCTATCATGATACGATTTACTAAATCTACAGAAGGTTGTATTCTCTCTTTTTGAAACTTATCATAACATTTTGCGTCCCATTCTCCCATTTAAATCCCCCATTCCTCTAGTGAAGTTTTATCTTTTCACTGGCTTTCTTTATTTGATATACTCATTCTAATTCATCTTATCGTATAATAAAAATATCAATATTTTATAGCTGTTATAACTAGGAGGTATACCATGTTAAATGACCTTAATCTCTATAAAATCTTTTATACAGTTTGTCAGTATCAAAACTTTTCTCATGCAGCTCAGGCACTTTATATTTCGCAACCCGCCATTAGCAAATCCATTAAAACACTTGAAAACAACTTAGGAATCACCTTATTTTCTAGAGGTTCCAAAGGCGTTTTACTCACACCAGAAGGCAAACTTCTATATGACCATCTAAAAAATGCTTTTTCTTCTATCACCCAAGGTGAAATGCTACTTAATAAACTCAAAAATATGGAATCTGGTGAACTTAAAGTAGGTGTAAGCTCTACTTTAGGGACTCACTTTTTACTTCCACTCCTTTCCCAGTTCACTAAAACTTATCCTGCATTGCAAGTTCATGTTATTAATGATAATACCACTCAAACTCTAAATTTAATCGAGCAAAATCTCATTGATCTTGCTATCATCAGTTCGCCACTTACACATACCTCTCTAGAATTTGTCCCTTTACAATCTATAGAAGACATCTTCGTTTGCAGCCCCACTTACTACAACCGCAATATTAAAGACCTGTCCCCAAAAGAAATATGTGAACAAGGCTATTTTATGCTGCTTTCCAAACGAAGCATTACACGCTTAAACTTACAAGCACACTTTGCCCAGCTAGGACTTGAACTCACTCCAACAATTGAAGCTAGTAATATGGACTTTCTCATAGAGTGTGCCAAAGCAGGACTTGGTATTACTTCCGTTATTAAATCCTTTATTACCAAAGAACTAGAAGCCGGCACACTTATTGAAATTCCTCTTATGTCACTTCCAACACGTTACATAGGCATTGCTTATCATCCTCAGCTCCAACTCTCCATCGCCTCACGTACCTTCATCACCTTCCTACAACAGCAATTTTAAAGACCTGTCCCCAAAGTACAACAAAGGAAGCTACTGCAAAAATTGTTTGTGATAGCTTCCTTTTTATGTTTTTATTGGCTTTCTAAATATATCTTATCTTTTCAAAATGGACCAATTCACTTCTCATGATGAATACATTCACTTTTTTCTTTCTCGCCCTAAGTATTCAAATGCAAGTGGGGTTAGTGGTAGAGCGAAATCTACCTCTGTAGTAATTGATTGGTGTTCTTAGTGAAGATAAGCAAAGAGGTTTTAGGTGTGTTGTCTGAACGCAGCGTAGCGTAGTGAGTTCACACCGTTTCTTTGCTTATCGAACTTAGAGCACCATCAATTACGGAAGGTGTAGATGAAGCTCTATCACTAACCCCCGGCCCTATTTCCAATACCTTCTTATCTTAGGCACTCCCCTTGCGTTGCAATTACTTCTTTATACCAGTGGAATGATTTTTTTCTAGATCTTTTAAGTGTTCCATTTCCTTCGTTATCTTTATCTACATAGATAAATCCGTAACGTTTTTTCATTTCACCTGTTGAAGCACTTACAAGGTCAATGCAGCCCCATGGTGTATAACCGATAAGATCTACCCCATCTTCTTCTACTGCTTTGATCATTTCCTTAATATGTGCTTCTAAGTAAGCGATTCTGTAATCATCATTGATTGTACCGTCTTCTTCTGGTGTATCTATTGCACCTAAACCATTTTCTACGATGAAGAGTGGTTTTTGATAACGGTCATATAATGTGTTCATTGTAATACGTAATCCAAGTGGGTCAATTTGCCATCCCCATTCACTTTCTGGTAAGTTTGGATTTTTAATACCCGCGAAGGCATTTCCTTGTTTTGCTTCTCCTACTGTTGGATCTGCACTTACCACGCGTGATGAATAGTAGCTAAATGCAATGAAATCTACTGTGTTTTCTCTTAAAACCTTTTCATCATCTTCATGCATTTCAATATGAATATTATTTCTTTCTAAGAATTTCTTAGCATAGTTTGGATATGCTCCTCTTGATTGTACATCAATGAAGAAGTAATTTTCTCTATCTTTTCCTAAAGCAGCAAATACATCTTCTGGCTTACAGCTATATGGATAGTAATCTCCAGCCGCTAACATACAACCCACTTGATTTTCTGGATTGATTTCGTGTGCAAGTTTAGTTGCAAGCGCAGAGGCTACAAGTTCATTATGTGCTGCTTGATATTGTACTTGAAGTTTATTTTCACCTTCTTTGAATTCAATACCAGCTCCCATAAATGGTAAATGCATAAGCATGTTAATTTCATTAAATGTCATCCAGTATTTAACTTTACCATTGAATCTATTGAAGATTGCTTCACAGTATCTTACGTAAGCATCTACAACTTTACGGCTTCTCCAAGAACCATATTCGTCTACAAGGGCAAGTGGTAAGTCAAAGTGACAAATTGTAACGACTGGCTCAATATTGTATTTTAATAATTCATCGATGAAATCTTCGTAGAATTTAAGTCCTTCTTCATTTGGTTCTATTTCCATCCCTGTTGGGAAGATTCTAGACCAAGAGAATGAAAAACGATAACATTTGAATCCCATCTCTGCAAATAAAGCGATATCTTCTTTATAGTTGCCATACATATCGATTGATTCATGAGATGGATAATATACATCCTCTGGTAAATCTTTATAGCTCATTTCACCTTTCATAATAGCTCTTCTATATTCACCATGTGGAATCACGTCAACTGTTCCTAATCCTTTTCCTCCAGATAAGTATCCACCCTCACATTGATTAGCAGCTGTAGCGCCACCCCATAAAAATTTCTTTGGTAATCCTGTCATATTAATTTCCTCATTTCTTTCCTGTATAAAATTATTTTCTATACATCCATATTTTATATTACAAATCTTAAATCTCAAAACTTCTAACTATAACAAAGAAGCCGCACCAAGATTTCTCCCGCCGCGCCCTCCTTCAAATTATTCATACATATACTCTAAATAACTACTTTAAAGCAAGTTAAGTTAATCCTATTCAATTACCTACATCTAACTACTGTAATTCAACTAACTCTCCTCGCGGCCCCACAAGCTCCCTAAACCAATTTGTCCTCTATCAACATAAACCAATTCATTCTCTATTAATATCAAGCAATTCACTTCCTTCAATATGAATCAATTCACTCTCTATCAATATGAACCAATTCGCTTCCTTCGCCTGTGCTTATATTAAATTGAGATAGTAGCGTTCAAAACCCTCATCTCCTCGCGGCCCCACTCAATTTACCCTATTTATTAACTAACTTCACAACTGAATCTCCGCATTTTACTGCTTTGTCATCAATTGCAATTACTTCACTGTAATCAGCTGTATTTGTTACAATAACTGGTGTAATACAGTCATATCCTTCTCTTTTGATTGCTTCTAAATCGAAGTCTACAAGTGGTGTGCCAACTTTTACTTTATCTCCTACTTTTACATGAGCCTCAAAATATTTACCACCTAATTTAACTGTATCTAAACCTACATGAATTAATAATTCAGCGCCATTATCTGCTTTAATTGCTACTGCATGTTTTGTATTAAAGATCATTTCTACTGTACCATCTACTGGCGATACTACTTTTCCTTCAGTTGGAATGATTGCCATCCCTTGTCCCATAATTCCTTCTGCAAATGTTGGATCACTTACAAGTTGTAATGAAACTGCTTCACCTGTTAATGGTGCATAAACTGTTGGAATTTCTCCTTTAACTACTTTTTCAACTTTTTGTGTTTCTGTTTTTTCTTCTTTAACTTCAGCTTCTTTTCCATCTTTGTACATTACGAATGCTACGATAAATGCTGCTACCATAGCAATTACTACACCGATACATGCATAGAAGAAGTTATTCATTGATTCTCCACCAATGTATACTGGTAATGTTAAAAGTCCTGGAGAACCTGTTGCAAATCTTCTTACTCCGAAGATACCGAAGAATAATCCACCAAGTCCACCACCAATCATTGAGGCGTAAAGACCTACTTTAGTTTTTAAGTTTACACCATATAATGCTGGTTCTGTGATACCACATACTGCTGTAATACCTGATGTACTTGCTAATTGTTTTAAATCTGAGTCTTTTGTTTTTAAAGAGATAGCTAATGATGCTGCACCTTGAGCAACGTTAGATACCATCATACCTGGTCCTACTAATGTGTCATATCCCATTGTCATAATGTTATTGATACCAATTGGAACTAAACCATAATGTGTTCCTGTCATAACTAAGATTGGTGATAATACACCAATAATTGTTGGTACTAACCAACTTGCGTAATTTTCAATTGTAGTAATAACTTTTGCTACTGCATCACTAAGTATGTAACCAAGTGGTCCTACTAATGTTAATGTTGCGATTCCTACGATTAATGCTGTAATAAGTGGTTTTGTAAAGAATTTAACGGCATTTGGAGATACTTTATCTGCAAATGGTTCTACATAAGACATTAACCAAACTGCTAAAATAATTGGAAGTACACTTGAACTATAACTTGCAAGTGGAATATTTAACCCAAATACTGTTACTGCGGTTCCGGCTTCTTTTGCACTACTAACCATTGAAATGAATGTTGGGTGTAATAAGATCCCACCAATCATCATTGCTAAGTAACTATTAACTTTAAATCTTTTAGCTGCTGAGTTCGCTAATAGGATTGGTAAGAAGTAAAATCCTGCGTCAGCCATAAAGTTAAGTACTTGATATGTTTGTGAAGTATTTGAAAGTACTTTGGTTGCAATAAGAATTGCAAGTACTGCTTTAATCATCCCCGCAGCTGTAATTGCTGGTAAGATTGGTGTGAAGATACCTGTTACTGTATCAATCACTTTTGCCCCTATACTACGATTATCTTTTTGAGTTTCTTCTGAGCTGCCATTATCTAATTTTGTTATGGCCATGATTTCTTTGAACACATGAGATACGTTACTACCAATGATGACTTGATATTGACCACCATTACTTACAGCCCCCATAACTCCTTTTGTATTTTTTAATTTTGCTGTATCAGCCTTACTTTCATCTTTTAAAGTAAATCTTAATCTTGTTGCACAGTGTACTAATGATTTAATATTACTTTCGCCACCGACTAATTTTAGAATTGCCTCTGCTAAATCTTTATAATTCATATTATTCCTCCGGAAATTTAGAAGCGAGAAAGGTAATTTGGGTAATAAAAAATACCTAAACAAAAAGCATTAGTTGTACTAACTTCTTTTTATTTAGGTATAGCCTACTTAAAGTAACAATCCCGTTCTATTCATTTTAGGTATCTATGAATTTGTAACTCTGTTGATATGAATTGTTAAATACACCATTTCATCTTCTGAAAGTGTCCAATTAAACTCGCTCTGTATGTATTCTTTTACTTTTAGTGTGCATCCATACTCTTTTCTATACTTTGTTTTAAGTACTTCTAAGAACTGATCATCTTGATCTTCAATTGTTACACCCATGAAAATTCTTTGTGCAAAGAATTTAAGATGTGTAATGAAGCGTTCATAATGAATTGAATACTCATCTAACTCTAAGTTAAAGTGATACTTGATAATGTTTAATATGTTTTGTATCATCTTCGTCATATCTGTAGTTTTTTCCATAGATATGTCGTCCATTAAAGCATTTACGAAGTGAAGCGCAATGAATCCTGCCTCATCTTCTGGAAGCTCAACATTTAAACGACGTTTTATAATACTTAGCGCTTCTTTTCCTACTAAATACTCGTGATTATATAATTTCTTGATTTCCCATAATAAAGCATTTTTAATTTGAATGCCTTGTCTATTACGTTCAATTGCGAAATTAATATGATCTGCTAAAGAAATGTAGATATTCTGGCTTAACTTTTTGCCTAAAGAAGCTTTTGCGAAACTGATAATTTCATTAGTAGCTTGAATATGTTCTAGAGGAATCTTTTCAAGTAAACTGATAAGTTGACTTGAGTTTGTTTTTTCATTACATGTGTAAACCTTTTCAATCAAACTCTCATCGATTTCATCACCAGCTACCTTTTTGAAGCCAAGTCCACATCCCATTACTAGTATTTCATTATTTTTCTCATCTACGGACTTAATTAAGTTATTATTAATAACCTTAACAACTTTCATCTTCGGTATCCCCCTTATTGCTCAATAACTTAGACGTCACCGCCATATTAGCAAAAAAAGGCTATACCTCCTCCGCGAATATTTAAATACAAAATTATCTATTCACAAAATTGGTATAGCCTGCATTACCAGTAACAATCCGTTTATTAATATATTTACATAATACATTATCCCTTTACCGATGTCAATCATTTGTTCACACTTTTTACGTATTTATACATAAATACTCAAGTTTTTTATTCAATTTAAATAAATAAGTATAATTTTATTCAAGTTTATGATCTCATTTAAAAGCCTAGAACTTCATAAATATAAGCTTTCCCGCATAGATTACTTAATATATTAAACTGCCTTCAGTATAACTATTCATCATATTCCTTAATTATAAATTTTAAGCATAAAAAACTTGTCATTATATAAAAATAGTTGTTAAATTATATTATATATTATAATTTTTAATTTATTTAGAGATAAGGGGTACTACATATGATTTCAAACGAAATGGTTAAACTAGGAACAAAACGCTCTGTTATCAGAGAACTCTTTGAATATGGTAAAAAACGTGCTGCTGAAATCGGCGCTGAAAATGTATATGATTTCAGCTTAGGCAATCCTAACGTACCAGCACCTGAATGTATCAAAGAAACTATTGTAGAATTAGTAAATAACTCAGATCCAGCTTTACTCCACGGCTATACTTCTGCGCCTGGAGATTTAGAAACAAGAACAGCTATTTCAGATTATATTAACGAAAGATTTAATACATCACTTACACCAAATCATATTTATATGACAGTTGGTGCTGCTGCTTCTTTATGTGTTTCAATTAAAGCACTTACTGTACCTGGTGATGAATTCATTACTTTCGCACCATTCTTTCCAGAATACACTGTATTCACTAATGCTATGGGCGCGCAGCTTAAAGTTGTACCTGCTAACACAGAAAACTTCCAAATCAACTTTGAAAGCTTCAAACAATTACTTTCACCTCAAACAAAAGGTATCATTATCAATTCACCAAACAATCCATCTGGTGTTGTTTATTCAGAAGAAACAATTAAAGAACTCACTACTATTCTTGAAGAAAAATCAAAAGAATATGGTCATCCAATCTACTTAATCTCTGATGAGCCTTATAGAGAATTAGTATATAACGGACTCAAAGTACCTTATTTAATGAATTACTACAAAAATACATTAGTATGTTACTCATATAGTAAATCTCTTTCACTTCCTGGTGAACGTATCGGTTATGTAGCAGTATCTGATCAAATGGAAAATGGCAGTGAAGTTTATGCTGCAATCTGTGGTGCTGGCCGTGCACTCGGATACGTATGTGCACCAAGCTTATTCCAAAAAGTAATCGCAAAATGTGTTAGAGCTACTTCTGATATTAGTGCTTATGAAGAACATAGAGATATCATTTACAATGGCCTTACAAAATTAGGGTACAACTGCGTTAAACCAGATGGTGCATTCTATCTCTTCGTAAAGGCCCTCGAAGAAGATGCTAACGCTTTCTGCGAAAAAGCTAAAAAACATGAATTACTCTTAGTTCCTGGCGATGACTTCGGTTGCCCTGGATACGTAAGAATCTCATACTGCGTAAGCAAAAAACAAATTGTGGATTCTTTGCCTGCTTTTGCAGAACTTATTAAGGAATACAAATAGGAAGTCGGGAGTAATCGTGGCGCCTAGCTACACCTTCTGTAATTTGTGATAGCCTAAGTTCG
>CALGWE010000559.1:0-13299 GCA_937935915.1 uncultured Clostridia bacterium | reverse complement strand
GCAGATATTTTAAGAGCTGCTATTAAGGAAACTGGTTACGAATTCTTCAGTGAATCACCAACGAATCAAGTGTTTGTTATTTTTCCAAATGAAACACTTAAAAGGTTAGAAAAAGACTTTGATTTTACAGTATGGGAGAAAATTGATGAAAATCGTACGGCTATCCGTTTAGTAACTTCATGGGCTACTAAAAGGGAAGGTGTAGAAAGCTTCATTAAAGCTTTAAAAGACGTATAAAAAACACTAAAGAAAAACAGTTGCTTTTGCGACTGTTTTTTATTTATGTCTAAAAAAAGGTAAAATTTGCAAATAGATAATTGACGGTAGTCTATTTTTGGGGTATAACAAAGAAGTGAAAATGTTAATTATGATTAACTAGTTTGAATGTAAAATAAAATACTTCGAGAAAGAGGGAGAAAGATGAGTAAAAAGCTAATAGCATCTTTAATGATCGCAACATTACTAGTAAGTAATACACTTTACGCACAAACTCCAGCTGCAAAAGATAGTACAACTAGTGTGGTAGAAACAAACACTCAAAAACAAGATACTAAGCAAATAGCAGAAATAAAAGGCACACTTTTAACCTTAGATGAAGCTATAGCATATGGACTTGAAAATAGTTTATCGCTAAAACAAGTTCATAATCAAGCGGATATTGCCAAACTTGTGGGAAGCAATGGTGAAGACGTAAGAAATACTTTAAATGAAAACACAATGGCATTATCTCATGCAGGATACTTAATTAATGATGGTAGAGACACCTTTTATGAAAAGCAAACAGAGTATAATAATGCCAAAGCTTATCTTGAAGCAGGGCTTTCACCAATAACAAAGACAATAGAAATTGATAAACCAGAATATGGGCTTAAAGTTTCAGTTAATGTTAAAGCTGGAACTAAGATAGTAGAAGACGTAACAGCACAATTAAAAAACATGGGTATACCAGAGGCTTTAGCAACTGGAGTTGCCAAAGGTGTTGAAGAACAAGTTTTTGCAATAGCTAAATCAACATTAGAAGAATCAGGAGTATTACTTTCAGAAAGTGAAAAGAAATTAGAGGCAAGTACACAAGAGTATCTTTCAAGTAAATCTCAATATGATGCGGCTGTACAATTTGCTATGGCCAATGTAGCTAATAAACTTTCAGTAAGCACAATTTCATCTTTAAGAGTAGAACCTCTTGGGGAACTTGTTATCAAAATGGTAACAGCACAAGATAAAGTAACAGCTTATGCTGTTAATATTTTAAAAAATCAAGTAGCACTTCTTATTGAAAATAGTTACTTCGAAGCTTTAAAACAACAAGAAATCTTAAGAGTAAAAGATAAAGCTATGGAAAGAGGACTTGTACAATATGAGTTAGCAAAAGCAGCTTATGAAGTAGGCGGTAAATCTAAAGATGATATGTTACTTGCTAAATCATACTATAATTCAACAGTTATGGCACGTGAACTGCAAGTAAAAGAATACAATTCAGCTTTAATTGAGCTTAAGAAAAATATGAATATGGATTTATCAAAAGATATTCAACTTGCAAAAGTAGAAGCAAATCCAGATGAAGAATTTGATTTAGCAAAAGGTATTGCAAGTGGGCTTAGTAATCAATTAGCTATTAGAAAGGCTGAAGTACAAGCAGGACTTTATGATGATTTAATGGATGCTGTAAGAGCCCCGAATTACACAAGCAGTGATAATCAATATAAAGAAGTTATACTTTTACAGAAGGCGGCTAAAATTGCAATTGACCAAGCAAAACTTCAAGCAGAAAGTGATATTCGTACATCTCATGCTACAGTAGAGTCTATGAGAAAACTTGTAAAAACAGCAGCTGAGCTTCGTCAAGATGCTACAGAAAATGTTGAAATTGCCAAAGTTAAATATGAAGTAGGTTATGGGTTTGATAATGCTCTTCTTAAACAACTTAACTTACAAGATATGTCAGGAACAATTGTAGAAGTTATTGCAGCAGAAGAAAACCTTACAAATATTGAAGAAAAAGAAATCGAAGTTGTAAACGGTTATAACTTATCAAGACTTAAATATTTAAATGATATTGGTATCTTACCATATTAATCATACATAAGAATAAGCATGCTAAATGCTTAATTTAAATGAGAGTATTTAAACGTATAGTTATAGGAGGAAGAAACATGAATTTTAAAGAAGTGTTCAAAGCAAAGAAATTACTTAATGTAGTTGCAATTGCAGCTTGCTTAGCAATCGTTTTATGCATATTAACATATGGATTTAATGGGACTAAAGATACAGAGCTTGCAGCAATCGGAAAATTCTTTGATGCTAAAGATGGCTTAGTGGCACAAGGGGTTCTTGAAACTCAAGAAGTAAATGTAAATAGTAAAGTACCAGGTAGAATCGTAAAAATTTACGTACAAGAAGGTCAAGAAGTAAAAGCTGGTGACCCACTTATCGAGATTTCAAGTGATGAAATCAAAGCTAAGAAACAACAAGCTGAGGCAGCTTTAAGACAAGCAAAAGCCGGACTTGAAGCAGCTAAAAAAACATATGAGCAAGCACAAGCTGGACTTGATGCTTCAAATGGTTTAGTAGAGCAGGCACAAGCTGGCGTAAATGCAGCAGCAGGAAAAGTAAATGAAGCTAAAGCTGGTGTAGCAGCTTCAGAAAAACAATATGAAGCAGCAACAGCAGTGAAAGAAAAAGCTGATAATGGTGCAAGAAATCAAGAAGTCGTGCAAGCACAAGCTGCTTATGATTTAATGAAAGCATCTTATGATAGAGTAGCAGCCCTTGTAGAAAAAGGTGCAGTATCACAGCAAAAATTAGATGAAATCAAAACACAACTTGAAGTAGCAAAACAAACATTAAGTATGGCACAAGAAGGTGCTAGAGAAGAAGATAAAAAAGCTGCTACAGCAACAAGTCAGCAAGCATTAGCTGGACTTGAAGCAGCTAAAACAAGAGTAGACCAAGCTGAAGCTGGACTTTCAGCAGCAAAAGCGCAACTTACACAAGCTATGGCAAGTGTAGATTCTTCTAAAGCGCTTCTCGCACAAGCACAAGCAGGCGTAGAAGCTAAAGAGGGATTAGTACAACAAGCTAAAGGAGCAGTAGCGGAAGTTGAGGCTTATCTTAAAGAAGTTGTTATTAAAGCACCAATGGATGGCGTTGTAACAACTATCAATTCTGAAGAAGGTGAACTTGTATCATCTGGTTCACAAATGGCTATCGTAAGTAACTTAAAAGGAACTTGGGTAGAAGTAAGCGTTAAAGAAACTGACCTTAGCAAAATCACACAAGGGCAACAAGTACAAGTTAAAGTACCAGCTTACAAAGATCAAACATTTACAGGTACAGTAACAACAATTAATGCACAACCTGACTTTGCGATTAAAAGAGCAACTAATGAAAATGGTGATTTCGATATCGTATCATTTGGTGTAAAAATTGAACTTGAAAATACTGAGCAAACATTAAGACCAGGTATGAGTGCATATATTCAATTTGCCAATGAGGCTGAATAATGAGACGCCCTATGAAAGCTTACGCAAAGAAGGTGAGTAAATGTTAGGAAGTATCAGAGAAGAGCTAAGTAAGTTAAAATCAGATAAACTTATGCTTATTGCATGTTTAATCATCCCTATTGTTGTCAACCTCTTAGTAGGTTGGCAGCTTAATAAGGGAGTTATAGATAAAGTGCCTTTCGCTGTTGTGGACTATGATGATTCACAGCTTAGTAGACAGCTGATAGGTTACTTTAGAGATAATGATGCTTTTGATTTAAAGTATCAGATAGATAGTCAATCAGAACTTGAAGCACTTATTAATTCAAGTAAAGTAAGAGCGGGAATGGTTATTCCTAAAAATTTCTCAGAAGATGTAACAGATTTAAAATCTCCAACGATTATGATGATTTATGATGGTAGTCACATGAGTCTTACAAGTATCGCAAAAAGTAAGGCCAGTGAAATTCTTATTTCAATGCGAGTTGGCGCTAGTGTAAAGCATCTTCAAGGCCGTTTAAATAAAAGCTATGATGAAGCCTTCACAACAGCTATGCCAATTAGCTTTGTGACACGTACACTTTATAATCCAACTAAGAATTTCAACTACTTTATGACACCAGGGTATGGAACAGTTATTTGCCAGCTGGGTATAGGTTTAACGGGTGTACTGTGCGTGCGCCGCAGACGTAAAGAAGAAGGCGAAGAAAAACGTAATGAACTTGCTTACATTTTAGGTAAAGTTATATTCTACGGTATATTAGGTAGCATTGCTATTTTAATCAATGTAACTATGCAAGTAACGCTATTTAAAATTCCTTGTAGAGGATCATTACCACTTGTGTACTTCTTAAGTGTGTTATTTATGTTTGCTGTAGCTTCTCTAGCAGTAGCGCTTTCAGCATGCCTACGTAATCGTGTAGTTGCTATGACAGTATCAGGTTTATTACTTATTCCTAACTCTATTATGGCAGGTTACACATGGCCACTTATCTCTATGATTCCTTCTTATAAATGGATGGCACAGTTTATTCCATTTACACATTATGGTGATAATTTAAGAGATATTTATCTTAAAGGAAGCACAGTAAATGTTGGCGCAGATATTAGATTTTTAGTACTTTATACAGTTGTTATGATTGCAATAGGTACACTGGGAATCACTATTCGTAATATGGGGAAACCAAAGGAGGAAGATAATCGATGATCACTTTTTTTAAAAGCCTTTTAGAAGAAATTGATTTTACCTCTAAGAAAATAGGGTTACTTCTCATATTCTTCATTGCTATGCCATTCTTATCAATGTGGATTGGTGGGGCATATTACAATAGCTATGTAAATGACGTAGCTATTGCTGTTTTAGATGAAGATAATAGTAGTTTAAGTAGAAAGATTGTACGTTACTTTGATGAAAATGAACGCTTTATTGTTGAGTACTATGCAAAGGATAAAGCAGAGCTTGAACAACTTATTGATGAACGTAAGGTTCATATGGGGGTATATATTCCAAAAGACCTTAATATGAATGTTAAAGATGGGATACAATCTCAAGTTTTAATTTTAACAGATGGGACAAATGCTATTATAAGTAATAACTTATATGCAGGGGCAGCAAGTATTGTTCAAACAGTATCAGCAGGTGCGGCTATTCAAGTTATAGAAGCAAAAGGGAGTTTAGAAGAAAATGTAGCTAATAATATGGCACTTCCTATAACCTTTGAAGAACGTATGTTATATGATTCTAAATTAACTTATATGAATTATTTAATGTATGGTATCTTTGCTGTATTTTTACAACAGCTTATGCTATCAAGTATGGCAACATTAATGTCAAGAAATCCAGAAGAAGTAGCAGCTAAAGGAACACTTCCTAAATTATTTGCGAAAATGGTAGTAGCAGGAACATGTCTTATCGGTTCAGGTGCCTTTTCAATCTATTTAATACATAGGAAGTTTGGTTTGATATTTAATGGAAGCATTGGCCTAGCTGTTTTAATAAGTGTATTATTTGCTGTAGCTATAAGCTGCGCAGGTATTATCTTATATAGTTTCACAGGTAAGAAAACACGCTTCACACAAATCGCGTATATGTTATCATTACCAACATTTTTAACATGTGGTTATGTATGGCCAATAGATCAAATGCCAAATGCATTAGTAGCCCTTGTAAAAACATTTTGGCCACTTATGAGTTATGCAAGAAGCTTTGATGAAATCCTAATTAAAAATCTATCTTTTGCAGATGTAAAAGGAGATATTATAGCACTTGTTATTTATATTTTAATTATGTTACCAATAGGCATTTGGTGCTTTAAAAGAAAATTTGGTTCAGAAGTAGAAACATGCTAGTAAGATATTAGTAAATATATTATTGAAATAATAAATACCGCACAACTTCTTAGTTAGAAGAGTTGTGCGGTATTTGTTTTAAGAAATTATAAAAAAGTTCTACTACAGTAGAGCGGTAGCTATTAGGGTTACGCAGCATACAAATGCTAGAAATCAGTGCTTCATTGGCAATGCTTTTTTTAATAATGTGAGGATTTGTGATTAGTGAAAGGCTGACTCGGGTATAATACCTATGCCAAGTCCGGCATTGGTCATACTCGCAGTTGTTCGTGCGTCATCATTCATACAAAAGATTTGAGGGGTTAAGTGCTCCGATTGACAGATATGCCAAATAACATTTTCCCACCTACGATATAAGATAAGAGGTTTTTGACAAATCTCTTTAAGTGTAACTGTAGGTGTAGTGATTCCTTGGAAAAATTCTGGTGTACCTACTGCAAATACATGCTCTTTTCTAAGGGTACATTCTAAATCATCTGCAGAAAAGGGTGTGCGGACTATGGCAAGTTCAATAAGGTTATTACGTAACTTTTCAAGTTGTTCATAGGTATTTCCTTCGAAGATATTAAATTGAATATTAGGATAGCATTTATGAAATTCATGAAGCCATTCATTAATTAAAGTACTACTAATAGAAGAGATAATGCCAATGCGTAAAGTACCCATTTTGCCTTGTTTATAATCGTCTAATTCTTTAATAGCAAGGTCCATAAGTTCTAATATAGAAGCAGTTCTAGCATAAAAAATGCGCCCAGCTTGTGTAAGTTCTATTTTTCGGGAACCTCTTTCAAAAAGCGTAAGGCCAAGTTCTTCTTCTAAATCTTTAAGCTTTGTACTAAGTGGGGGCTGAGAAATATGTAACCGTTGTGCAGCTTTAGAAATATTACCTTCTTGTACAGTTGTATAAAAATAGGTAAGTTGTTTAAAGTCCATAAGATACGTCTCCTGTTATAAATACATTGTAACTATATAAAAATCATATATTAAGTATACCATATTAATAATTTTCGTATAGAACATATTGTGATAAGATAATAGTCGGAAATTTTAAATACACAGATAAAAAGAGAGGATGAACAGGGTGAAGAAGTTATTGATTTACCTCAAAGATTATAAAAAAGAATGTGTCTTAGCACCTTTATTTAAAATGCTAGAAGCTTCTTTTGAACTTTTTGTACCTCTTGTTGTTGCAGCAATTATTGATAAGGGTATTGCTGGAAGAGATTTAGGGTACATTGTAAGGATGTGTCTTATGCTTGTTTTATTAGCTGTTATTGGGCTAGTATGTTCTGTAACTGCCCAGTACTTTTCAGCTAAAGCCGCTGTTGGTTTTGGAACAGGTGTAAGACAAGCCTTATTCAAACATTTATTAAGTCTTTCATTTACAGAAGTTGATACGTTGGGAACAGCCACGATGATGACGCGAATGACAAGTGATGTCAATCAAGCACAAAATGGTGTAAATATGGTACTACGTCTATTTTTACGTTCACCATTTGTTGTTTTAGGGGCAACAGTTATGGCATTTACAATTGATGCAAAATCAGCGTTAATCTTTGTGATTGCCATTATTTTATTATCTATTGTTGTATTTGGCATTATGCTTATGAATATCCCTATGCTTAAAGCTGTACAGCAAAGATTAGACCAAGTATTAAGTAGTACAAGAGAAAATTTAGCTGGAGTACGCGTTATTCGTGCTTTTGGAAAGGAACAAGAGGAGTTAGAAGCCTTTACCACGCGTAATGAAGCTTTAACACATATTCAAAAGAAAGCAGGAACAATTGCTGCCCTTAATGTGGCCATTGTTAGACTCATATGGGTTGGGGCAATTCAAGTAGATCAAGGTATTTTATCACAAGGTCAAGTTGTAGCCCTTTATAATTACATGTCACAGATTTTAGTAGAACTCATTAAGCTTGCAGCACTTATTATTACAGTTAACAAATCCATTGCATGTGGTAATCGTATTTCAGATGTATTTGAGATTAAGTCAAGTATGGCATATGGCAGTTATGGAGCTGGAAATGTAGATGAAAGTGCACCAATTGTAAGCTTTAAAAATGTTTCTCTAACTTATAAAGGGGCTGGAGAAGAATCTTTAACAGCCATTAATTTTGAAGTAAAAAAAGGTGAGACAGTAGGAATTATTGGGGGAACAGGTTCAGGAAAAAGTTCACTTGTCCATTTAATTCCTAGATTTTATGATGCTACGGCAGGAGAAGTCCTTATAAATGGTGAAAATGTTAAATCATATGAACGTAAGGCACTGCTTAATAAAATAGGTATTGTCATGCAAAAAGCTGTTTTATTTAAAGGGGATATAGCAAGTAATATTAAGTGGGGAAATAAAGAAGCTTCAGAAGAAGATATAAATGAGGCTGTTGCCTTAGCTCAAGGCAGTGAAGTCGTAGCGCAAAAAGGTGGATTAGAAGGTAAGATTGAGCAAGGTGGTAGAAATTTATCTGGTGGACAAAGACAACGTATGAGCATTGCCAGAGCCCTTGTTAAAAAGCCAGAGATTTTAATATTAGATGATAGTACATCAGCACTAGACTTTGCAACAGATGCAAAATTACGTATGGCAATTCGTAATTTAGATTATAAGCCAACAGTATTTATTGTATCTCAGAGAGCTTCTTCCATTCAGTATGCCGACCAAATCATTGTTTTAGATGATGGAAAAATGGTGGGTAAAGGAACACATGAAACTTTACTTGAGGAATGTGAAGTTTATCGTGAGATTTATTATTCTCAATTTAAAAAAGAGGAGGCATAAAAGATGAGTAAAAAAATAGATAAAGCCTCTCAAAAAGCAACGCTTAAGAAGGTTTTAAATTATATTAAAAAATATAGAGGTCTTATGGTAGTTTCAATACTACTAGCTACTTTGATTGTTATACTTACTTTATATGTGCCGATTTTAATTGGGAAAGCCATAGATGGCATCGTTTATGGCAATGTTAACTTTAATGGTATTTTAAAAGCACTTGGTTTAGTTGTGATTATGGTAGTGATTACAGCAGCAGCTCAGTGGATTATGAATATGATTAATAATAAAGTGACTTATAATGTGGTCAGAGATATTCGTAATGAAGCTTTTGAAAAAATTGAGATTTTACCACTTAAATATTTAGATAGTAAATCACAAGGTGAGATTGTAAGCCGTATTATTACAGATGTGGATCAATTTGCAGATGGACTTTTATTAGGATTTACACAACTTTTTACTGGCGTTGTAACGATTTTAGGAACATTGGGATTTATGCTAAGCATTAATGTAGGCATTACTTTCGTTGTTGTACTTGTAACACCACTTTCTTTGTTTGTAGCAAGCTTCATTGCTAAGAAGACTTATACAATGTTTAAGTTGCAATCTGAAACAAGAGGGGAGCAAACAGCATTTATTGATGAGATTATAGGTAATCAAAAGGTTGTTAAAGCGTATGCTCATGAAGAAGAGGCCATAAAGAAATTTGATGAAATTAATAAACGCCTTCAAAAGTATTCTTTACGAGCGACCTTCTTTTCATCTTTAACAAATCCTTGTACACGTTTTGTTAATAGTATTGTGTATGCTGGCGTTGCTGTTACTGGGGCATTTACAGTGCTTTCAGGACGCATGAGCGTTGGGGCATTATCATGTTTTTTAAGTTATGCCAACCAATATACAAAGCCGTTTAATGAGATTTCAGGAGTTGTTACAGAGCTTCAAAATGCCATTGCTTGTGCAGGACGAATTTTTGAACTTATTGAAGAAGAGCCACAAGTAGAAGAACCAAGAGATGCCGTAGCATTAAATCATGTAGCAGGTGAAGTGATTTGTGAAAATGTAGCCTTTTCTTATGTACCAGAAAAGAAACTTATTGAAAACTTCAATATTCATATTAAACCAGGACAAAAGGTGGCAATTGTAGGGCCGACAGGTTGTGGTAAAACAACGCTTATTAATTTACTTATGCGCTTTTATGATGTAAATGATGGTAGCATTTTGGTAGAAGGCAAAGATATTAGAGAAGTAACACGTAAAAGCTTACGCGAAAGCTATGGTATGGTACTTCAAGATACTTGGCTTAAAAAAGGCACAATTAGAGAAAACATTGTTATGGGAAAACCAGATGCCACAGAAGAAGAAATTATTGCAGCAGCTAAGGCAGCCCATTCACATTCTTTTATTAAACGTTTACCACAGGGGTATGATACTGTTATTGGAGAAGATGGCGGTATGTTATCACAAGGGCAAAAACAATTACTTTGTATTACAAGAGTAATGCTTTGTAAACCACCAATGCTTATTTTAGATGAAGCCACATCTTCTATTGATACACGTACAGAAATTAAGATTCAAAGTGCTTTTAATAAACTTATGGAGGGTAGAACAAGTTTCATTGTAGCCCACAGGCTTTCAACCATTCAAAATGCAGATATTATTTTAGTGATGAAAGATGGCCATATTATTGAACAAGGTAATCATAAGACATTACTTGCACAAAATGGTTTCTATGCAAATCTCTATAATAGTCAATTTGCTGTTTAAAAGCTTAGCCTCAAAAGGGTTAATCATTGACAACATTTTTACACATGATACAATCATATCATAACTTATAAGCGGAGTGCTTGGAGGAAAATATATGAGAGTAGTAAAGAATTTAGAGGATATTTCAGATGGAAAACTCTATGATATTGAAGATATGGTACAAGCAGATACAGATGGATGTAAAGGTTGTAATGTTTGTTGTCATGATATAGGGGATTTAGTTGTACTTAGTCCTTTTGATGCTTATGAGATGTGTAGCTGTTTAGGAAAATCTTTTGATGAACTTTTAGGTGTACATCTTGAGCTTAGAGAAGAAAATAAAATTTTATTACCTTTTTTAAAGATGGTAGATGAAGATTTACGTTGTAATTTTTTAAGTGAAGAGGGACGCTGCACAATTCATGGGCATCGCCCTAATATTTGTCGCCTATTCCCATTAGGACGTGCTTATGTAAAAGATGATTTTAAATACTTTTTACAAGTGGGTAGCTGTGTCAAACCAAAGCTTAGTGAAGTAAAAGTAAGTGACTGGATTGGCATTCATAATTATGAGCAAAATAAAGCCTTTATTATAGAGTGGTATCACTTAGTAAAAGCATTTAGTTTCCGCCTTAAATTTGTTTATGATGAAGCAGAAAAGGCAAGACTTCACCAAATGTTATTAGATGCTTTTTATCGTTTAGAAGTCAAAGAAGGCGAAGATTTTTATATGGCATTTGCTAGAGTATTGCCAGAAGCTAAAAGTAAATTAGGCGTTATTTAAGCTTATATAACTTAAGGATCTAAAAAGACTATTTACAGTAAAACATTAAACTGTAAGTAGTCTTTTTTGTTGGGTAAATTTTATAGTTTAAATATGAAATTAAGTTTAATGAAAAATATTATAAAAAGTGTTGACATAAGTAGATTATTGTGGAATAATATGTCTAACAAAATAATGAGTACCTTTAAATGGGTCCAGAGAGGCTTATAAGGTGAACGGATCATATAGTAAATTTCAGGAATTAAAGGCGGATTATCAAAGGCTCAAGAAGCAATAAACAATACTTTAAATCCTTATAATGAAGAGTAAATTATATGAAATAAGTTTATTTAAAGCTTATCTTATGAAGAGTTAATCGGTTTACAGTAAAGGTAAAAAGGTTAACTCTTTTTCTGTTTACGGTACTTAACAATTAAGGAGAGTACATAATGAAAGAGAAACAACAACATCATGATCATGATTTTTCCCTTACAGCAGTAGATCATCAAAGTAGAAAAGGCTTTTTAGCAATGCTTGTAGTAATGTTAGGATTTGCATTCTTCTCAGCAAGTATGCTTAGTGGTGGGACGTTAGGAACAAGTATGAATTTTAAAGACTTCTTTAAAGCAGTATTTATTGGAAACATTATATTATGTATCTATACAGGTTTACTTGCTTATATTGCAGGAGACACAGGACTGTCAACACATTTACTTGCTAGATATTCTTTTGGTGAAAAGGGGTCTTATCTTGTTTCTTTCTTACTTGGTGCAACGCAAGTTGGTTGGTTTGGCGTAGGAACAGCAATGTTCGCATATCCAGTAGCAAAGGTAACAGGAATTAATGTTGTGATATTAGTAGCCATTGCAGGCTTTTTAATTACAGCAACAGCATACTTCGGTATGAAATCACTTATGATTTTAAGTGCGGTAGCCGTACCAGCTATTGCAATTCTTGGGTCAGTATCAGCAGGAATGGCGATGAATAGTGTGGGTGGAATAAATGGCTTAATGGACATTGTACCAGCAGAAACAATGTCAATGAGCGCCGCAGTAGGTGTAGTAGTTGCATCTTTCATTAGTGGCGGTACACTTACACCAGATTTTACTCGTTTTGCAAAAAATAAACGTATTGGTGTAAGTACAACAGTTATCGCATTCTTAATTGGAAACACATTAATGTTTGCATTTGGCGCAATTGGTGCAATGGTAACAGGCGAGGCAGATATTTCAGAAGTAATGTTTCTTCAAGGGCTTATTATTCCAGCAATCATTGTATTAGGTCTTAATATTTGGACAACAAATGATAATGCTTTATATGCCTCTGGACTTGGCTTTTCAAACATTACAAAACAGCCTAAAAATAGATTAGTTATTATTAATGGTATTGTGGGAACACTTTTAGCAATTACACTATATAATAACTTTATGTCATGGCTTAGTTTATTAAATACATTTATGCCAAGCATTGGTGGTGTTATCATTGCAGATTATTTCTTTGTACGCAAAGGAAAATATGTTGCATTAGAAGCAGCCAATATTACAAGTGTAAACAAAGTTGCAATTATTGCATGGTTAGTAGGTGTTATAGCAGCGCACTTCTTACCAGGTATTACACCAGTTAATGCAGTAGTTACATCAATAATAGCCTATATAGTGTTTACAGCTATTAAGGCACCTGCTAAGGTGGTAGCAGATTAAAAGAGAAGAAGAACAAAAAGAAAACAAAAGGATAAAGAATTGGACTTTCGTGGTGGTTGGTCTGATATATAAATTTGGGGCGAAGTACAGGTGTTACTTCGCTTTTATAATATAGAAATTACACGAAAAATCTGAGAGTAGAAAAGAGGAAGCATATTATGATTATTAGAAATGCAAATTTAGAAGGTCAATTAGTAGATATTAAAATAGAAAATGGCATTTTTACAGAAATTGTACCAGTTGCAGATGGCAAGGGATTAGCCCCTAAAGAAGGAGAAGAAGTCATTGAGGCAGGTGGCTGGATGGTAACAACACCTTTTATAGAACCACATATTCATTTAGATACAACCCTTACAGCAGGAGAACCTAGATGGAATGAAAGTGGGACACTTTTCGAGGGCATTCAATGCTGGTCAGAGCGAAAAGCCTTTCTTAATAAAGAAGATGTGAAAAATAGAGCAAGACAAGCTATTAAGTGGCAAGTCGCTA
>CALGWE010000558.1:0-1211 GCA_937935915.1 uncultured Clostridia bacterium | reverse complement strand
GTTCAGCAATTGCAGCAGGTATCTTATTATCAATTTACGGCTAAAACTAAAAGTATACGGAAAGTAGATAAAATATAGGGAGGTTTATAAAATGGCTAGTATTAAACCAAGACCAGTTAAAATCATGGACACTACATTACGTGATGCCCATCAATCATTAATTGCAACACGTATGACAACAGAACAAATTTTACCTATTGTTGCCAAGATGGATAAAATTGGTTTTTCAGCAATGGAAGTATGGGGTGGTGCAACATTTGATGCATGTCTTCGTTTCTTAAAAGAAGATCCTTGGGAAAGATTGAGAAAGATTAAGGATAGAGCTAAAAAGACTCCTATCCAAATGCTTTTCAGAGGACAAAATATTTTAGGTTACCGTCACTATGCAGACGACGTAGTAGAATACTTTGTTCAAAAAAGTATTGCAAATGGTATCGATAATATTCGTATTTTCGATGCATTAAATGATATTCGTAACTTACAAACAGCTGTTAAAGCTGCTAATAGAGAAAAAGGACATGCACAAGTTGCTATTTCTTATACAATTAGTGATGTACATACATTAGAATACTACGTAAATCTTGCAAAACGTATTCAAGAAATGGGTGCAAACTCTATCTGTATTAAAGATATGGCAGGTCTTCTTGTACCATATGCTGCAGAAGAACTTGTAAGTGCTTTAAAAGAAGCTGTACCAGAAATGCCAATTCAACTTCATACACACTACACAAGTGGTGTTGCTTCAATGACTTACCTGAAAGCAATTGAAGCAGGTTGTGATATTATTGATACAGCAATGTCTCCACTTGCTATGGGTACATCTCAACCAGCAACAGAAGTGCTTGTAAAAACACTTCAAGGAACACCTTATGATACAGGTATCGACCCAGAAGCATTAAATGAAATTACAGAATACTTCAAACCAATGCGTCAAGAAGCTCTTGAAAGTGGACTTATGAGTACAAAAGTACTTGAAGTGAACATAAATACA
The DNA here is from genome assembly GCA_937935915.1 of uncultured Clostridia bacterium. GTDB lineage: Bacteria > Bacillota > Clostridia > Lachnospirales > Cellulosilyticaceae > Cellulosilyticum. The sequence continues at coordinate 220 of CALGWE010000558.1, read as the reverse complement.
CTTCGTTACCAAGTACCAGGTGGTATGCTTTCAAACTTAGTATCTCAACTTAAACAACAAAAAGCTGAAGATAAATTTGACGAAGTACTTAAAGAAATCCCAAGAGTACGTGCAGACTTTGGTTACTTACCACTTGTTACACCTACATCACAGATCGTTGGTACACAGGCTGCGTTCAACGTAATCATGGGCGAGAGATATAAGACAGTTACTAAGGAGT
>CALGWE010000557.1:0-1172 GCA_937935915.1 uncultured Clostridia bacterium | reverse complement strand
ATAAAAAAGGTAAATGTTTTAGTAAGAGATATAGCAGTTATAGAAATATTCTCTTTTGAATTGGATAAAATAAGGAGATAAAGGGAGTGATTAAATGGGTAAGAAGATAATAGGTAATACAATAATATTTGTAGTCATGGTAGCACTTATTATTGGATTTAGTGCTGTATTTGGTTCGGAAAATACTTTAATTGGCGTAACCACAATTACAGCAGTCATGATGTTTTTACAGAAAGACTTTTCTCTAAATCCCCTAAGTACTGCAATAAAATTAATTTGTTTTAATGTGTTGATGGGAATTGTAACATTTTTAGCTAATCATAATGTTATATTGGGTATTCCACTTAATTTTATATTTTTATTTATTATGGGATATACGCTTTCTTATAATTTAAGTACACCGAGCTTTATACCATTCAATTTGCAATATGTATTTACGCTATGCACACCAATTACTGCTGCGCAGCTTCCTAGACGATTAATAGCTTTAGCTGTAGGCGCTATCATCATTGTATTAACTCAGGTGATCTTTAATAAAAATAAGATTTACAAACAGGGTAGTACATTATTAGCAGATGTATGCTCAAATATCACTAATAAGATAGGTTTGCTGGAAGAGCATAAAGATGTGGAAGCCTTGGAAGAGGCAATTGGACAAAGTATACAGAAATTTAGAAGGTTTGTATATAACAAAAGAGAGCAGGAATTTTATCTGACCAATGAAAGTAGAATTAAGCTGAATATATCGTTGGAGCTAGAAAAGATAAATAGTGCCATCAATGAGTTAGCATCACAAGAGGATGCCATACAAATTTTAAATCACCAAGGTTTTAAAGAAGATTTCTTAAAAGAAATAGATATCGTAAAGATATGCCTTGAAAACCATGAAAATTTAAATAAACTAGATGAATTATATAGTAACCTATTTGATAAGTATAACGTAGAAGGAAATATCAGTGTATTTCAAATCAAGATTTTAGATGCATTAATTAATATAAAACAGTCATTATATGAATTAAAAGGGCTTGATAAGAAGGAATATAATGATATACGTAAGTTTGAAAACATTCCGCCTAATTATCAATTAAAAAATATATATAAAGCAAGTTTTAGATCGAATTCCTTAAGATTTTCATATGCGCTAAGAGTGGCAATTGGGATTACGTTCACTG
>CALGWE010000556.1:0-1172 GCA_937935915.1 uncultured Clostridia bacterium | reverse complement strand
AAAGTAAATGGTATTTTCACTTATACAACGGAAGAGCCAGTTACACCAGGTAGTTATGACTATAAATTCAAACCTCATGTAGATGACTGGAATGAAAGTTTCAATGCAGAAGGTGGTACAGAAAATTCAACAGTTATTATTCCTGGTATTATTCAGCAAAATTTAACAGTAGCAGCAGGGAAGACAACTACTTTACCAGAAGTAGTCAATGTGATTGATAAAGAGGGTACAAAGAAAGCAGTAGCTGCTACTTATAATTTAAAACAAGAATCAGAAGGCGTGACATTAAAAGACTATGTATTAAGTGTGGATAAAACATCTCCAGTTAAACAAGTACAATTAGAAGTAACAGCTGGTGAGTTAACAGCACTTACAACAGTACAAGTGGTTTCTGAACTTTATACGTATACGATTAACTATATGCGTCCTGCCGGTGATTATAATGATTGGAATTTATGGCTTTGGTATGATGGAAAATCAGGTGAAGCTTATACCTTTAATAAAGGTATTCAAAATGAATGGGCACAGGCAGTTTATGAGATGCAGACACAAAATCTTAACTTCATTATAAGAAAAGGTAATGATTGGAAGGTACGAGAAGATAAAGTAGACCGTAAAATCACAATGCCAGCAGGCAGCAAAAATGTTGAAGTATGGCTTATGCAAGGCGATTCTACAGTATACTATGAAAAACCAGATGTTTCAGCTCGTGTGATTAATGCCTTTATGGATAACACGGAAGAAATCATAGTGAACTTATCAGCAGCACCTGAAAATATCAATAGCTTTGTCTTAAAAGATCAGAGTGGACAAGTGATAGAAACAGTAGCCACTAAGATGGGTGAAACACGTTTAAAACTTACAGTGCAAGATGCAGGCACTATTGATGTAAGTCAAATCTATACTGTGGGTAGTCCTAGCTTTAAAGCAGCCACAGTGACAATGCGTGGCATTTTAGATGATACCAAATATTATTATGAAGGTAATGATTTAGGGCTTACTTATACAAGTTCACAAAGTACTTTCAAAGTATGGGCACCTACAGCAAAAGAGGTAAAGGTATCTCTTTATGAGACAGCCCAGCAATATGAAGGCGAAGAAAAAGTTATGACCCGTTCAGGTAATGGGGTATGGGAACTTACTTTACAAGGTGACCAAGCAGGAAAATACTA
>CALGWE010000555.1:0-1799 GCA_937935915.1 uncultured Clostridia bacterium | reverse complement strand
TAGTAGCCAGTGCAATAATAATTGGTTTGCCATTTCTAAGGAGTGATTTTGCTACCAGTATGCAAATTACGGTCACAAGATTTAAAAAAAACATCCACATATGTGCCGTGCCAATCCATATGTGCGATGAGTTGTTGCAGCAAAAAACGACGTTCTGCTAGGGTGGCAATTTCTGAAAGTGTGGAAATATCAGTAATGGTATTGTAGATTTGTTGTATGTCATGAGGCCCCTCCTGGGCATTAAGCGTTGTGTTTTGTGCATTGATTACAAGTTGTAATTGTGTGCTTTCGTTTTCTAAAGCCTGGATTTTCTCTAATAACATATGACGTGTGGCTGCATGGGTTGTCATGGCCAGTACTTCTAGTAAATTGTCAATTTTAGAAGTGATTGTGTCATATTGATTTTGAAAGTCTTTGAAACAAGATTCATGTGCTACTGATGAAGTGGTATTTTCTATCTGAGTACTTTTTTCAATCAAGCACCCAATAAGCTCCTCTTTAGTAGGTGCAAGCTCTTTTAGCTTCTGCCAAATAAGCGGCTCGAGATAATGGCCTTTGGCATTGGCAATATGACAAAGTGTCCCCTTAGAACGTAATTTGTTACTGCAGCGATAAATATAGGATTTTGAACCATCTGCCAGAACTGCTTGGTTTGTAATACGCATAGGCGCGCCGCACGCACCACAATACAATAGCTTAGAGAGCATACCCACCTTAGAGGTTTTATCGGCTACCCGTTTGCCAAAATCGTAAGTATGATTGGTTTGAATAAGCTTTTGGGTGTTAAGCCATTCATCAGCATCTATAATAGGTGGATGACTACCTAGGGCAATAATCCAATCTTCAGGTTTTCTTAAAACTTTATTGGCACCTAAGCGATTAAATGCAAGGAGTGCAAAGTCAGACGTACATTGTTCAGGTTTAAAGGTCACATGACAGTCTAGCTGCATAAAGTAATGGTAGGCTTCTAAGGTTGCAGCACAATAAGAAGGATTAATCAGGATATTTCTAATGACGTTAGGTGAAAAATACTTGTTGTTACGGGTTTTAATATGGTGAGCCATGAGATAGCGTTCAACTTGTGTGATAGAACCTAATTTGTGATATTGACGATAGATGAGCTTTACAATTTCAGCTTCATCAGCTTTTAATGCGAGTTCAAAATAGTGTTTGGTACGTCCTGTATCACTAGTGTAATCCACCTTTTGACTGACATAGCCTAAAGGCGTTGTACCACCTAACCATTGCCCCTTCTTGGCTAAAGCTTTAAGATTATCACCAATACGTTCAGCAATGGTTTCGCGTTCCATTTGTGAGAAAACAAGGGCAATATTTAACATCGCACGACCAATAGGGGTGCTTGTATCAAATTGTTCTTTCACACTGATAAATTGAACATGATGTTTTTCAAGGGTTTGATAGGTTAGGCTAAAATCAGCAATATTACGACTGATTCGATCTAATCGATAACAGATAATAATATCCAGTGCATTAGCCCGGGCAGCGACCATCATTTTCTGAAAATCAGGACGGTCAATATTGCCACCACTAAACCCTTCATCGGAGTAAACTGTAATGTTAAGGATTTCATTAGGATGATTTAAGTAAATGTAGCGTTTACAATAGTCAATTTGCATATGGATACTATCCCCTGTATCGGTTAACTTTGATTTTCTAGTGTAGATCGCAACATTCATAAAAAGCCTCCTTTAATAAGCGCTTTACAACTCATATATATGAGATGCAGTGTGTCCATTTGCATTTTTTTATAAGCAATTAATTTGGGACTGGCAGCTAGA
>CALGWE010000554.1:0-2049 GCA_937935915.1 uncultured Clostridia bacterium | reverse complement strand
ACTGGCCAATATCCCCATCCATTTGAAAATAGCCCCCCCATTAGTGGCTGCATCAATTAAGGATTTGACAACCAGTGCCGTCATAACCGCTACAAATGCCGTTACACTATTAATTAGGATGATTAAAATAAGTTGAGGTAGAATAGGTTTTGTTTGTCGTATAAACCACTTTCCAATTTTAATTTTTTGTTTCATTAGTAACTCCTTTCTAGTTGGTATGTAACATGATACCAATTACTTATATATATATGAATAAAAAATGGACAATATGCCTTTATTTTATTTTTTTTAACATTTTAGTCACATTTATTGGTATAATTGAATATATTGATAAAAGTCTGACTACAAACAAGGGGGTAAAAATATGTTAATTAGTATTATTGTACCTGTTTATAATGTAGCATCTTATTTAAAACAGTGTATAGATTCTATACTAAGTCAAGATTTTAAGGAATATGAAGTTTTACTCATCGATGATGGTTCAACTGATGAGAGTGGCAAAATATGTGATGCATATGCTAAGGTGCATGATCACATCAAAGTAATACATAGTAAAAATGAAGGTGCTGGTCCTGCACGTAATAAAGGTATTGAAATTGCCACTGGAAAATATATTATGTTTATCGATCCAGACGATTGGATGGAACCACATTTATTAGTGGATATGTACAATCAAATGGAAAAAGGAAAAGCAGATTTATTAATTTGGAGTTTACAAGCAAAAATTTATAATTCAAATAATGAATTATTAACAACTAAACCTATTATAGCACCCGAATTAAAATTAACGACTAAAAAGCAATGTGAACAAGAGTTTATCAATATTGCAATGTGGGATGATTTATTATTAGGTGTGCCTTGGAATAAATTATATCGCTTATCTTTAATCAATGAGTATCATATTCGTTTTCCTAAATTAAGAAGACGCCAAGATATTATATTCAATATTGATTATTATAAGCATATTACATCTCTTGTGACAAGTTCAACTATTTATTCAAATTATAGAATTATAAAAACAGGCTATAGCAACAAAGTGCCTCAAAATTATTATGAAATTTCCCTTTATGTTTACAATTACTTTAAAGAGACTTTGGAAAGCTTTGGAGAATACACGCATCACACCAAAGGATTACTAGAAAGTTATTTTGTAAGTGATGTAATGAATGTCATAAGCTTGTGTATGAATCCTAAATGGAAGTGGTCTTTAAAACGTAAGTATGGCTATATTAAAGAGATTATTTTACAAGCTGATGTAAAAAGTGCTGCCATGCATGCTGAATTACATCAAGGAGGCTCTAAACTAGGACGTCTTTTAAGAAACCTCAAATTATCCTGTTTAAAAAAACAAAAACCTTTTCGCATGCTCATCATATGTTATATGGAACGTTGCGCTAAAAAAGTTATGGGATAGAAGGAAGGTGGCATTTAGGATTAATAGAGATTATGGTTAGTGCTAAGATTAATCATAAAATCACAGCCTCATCAATAGGCTATTAAGGAAGTTGATAGATTAGGGGGATAAAACATTGAAAAAATATGTATATGTTAAAACAATTTTAGACTTTCTATTTGCACTGATACTGATCGTACCACTTGCACCTATTTTGCTTATTATTGCCTTAGCTATTAAATTAGAATCTAAAGGACCTGTTTTATTTAAACAAAAAAGATTAGGGAAGGATAATACTTATTTCTATATTTTAAAATTTAGGACGATGCGTATAGATACACCACATGATATGCCAACGCATTTGTTAAATGGGGCAACCAATTATATTACAAAGGTAGGCGGCTTTTTAAGAAAGAGCAGCTTAGATGAATTACCTCAAATCTTCAATATTTTATGTGGTCAAATGAGTTTCATTGGTCCTAGACCTGCATTATGGAATCAAGATGATTTAATTGCAGCACGCGAAAAAGTTGGTGCCAATCAAATCAAACCAGGTCTTACAGGCTGGGCACAAGTCAATGGAAGAGATGAACTCGAAATTAGCGTGAAAGCCCAATATGATGGTGAATACGTTAAAGAGATGAGTTTAGCATTAG
>CALGWE010000553.1:0-2524 GCA_937935915.1 uncultured Clostridia bacterium | reverse complement strand
ACCAAGGATTAATCCATATGGTGCAAAAACATCTTTAAGTCCTGCAATGTTTTGTTCTATTTCTGGAAGACTTGCTGGTTTAGCTTCAAAAGAGTCAATGTAGAAATCCATCAAATCTTGTGGTGATGGATTAGATGTCCATTGTGTTTCAACATATATAGAAACATTTGTTGCATCTGTTGGAATAGTATATTCCCCTTTTAAGATTGTCCATTGTCCTTTATTAACAGCTTGAGATTTGATAGTTCTGTATTGATCATCCACACCATCATTGTATTGTAATTGAAGGCTGAAGTTTTGTGTATTAGAGTAATTACCTGTATATTTGATTGCTACAGAGAATTCATAGGTTAATGTTAATTCTTTTGATTTGTCACATGTTGCCCCATGCCATGTTTCACTACGGTTGCTTACTTTAATACAGCTAGAACCTGTATAATGTTCTTCTGTAGAAAGTTCTACAACTTCTTGTTTGTCGCCTGTTCCACGGTTTCCCCAACCGTTTAAGTCTTCTGTTTCAAAATCATCGTAAATATAAGCGCCATATTCTGCTGCTGCTTCTGCTGCAAATAATGGTGTGACACTTGTACAAATAGGTGATACCATTGTACAAGCAGTAAGTACTGCAAATAATTTCTTTGTAAAATATCTTGCTTTCATATACACCCTCCTCTTGGTTTCCCTTCTCTTAGGAAACTGTAGATTAAGTATATCACCTTGAGTTGTACGTACAAGTTAATTTGCTTACTATGTAGTTTCTTGTAACATATACTGATTTGTTTTATATCCCCCTTAAATACTTTAATTTTTTATAAAAACCTTAGCTTTTAGTAACTATTTTTAGTAAAATTAAACATTTTTATCTTCATTTGTTATTGCGACCTCCTCAATAAGTTCTAAAATCTGCCCATTGGCTGCGTTATTAAGGAGCTGGGCTGTTTTCGTAATTTGTTCTACATTTGGCGCATATTCCCCACAAATATCTACACCCAGTATCTTATGATTTTTAACGATACATTCATAAATTTCACCTAATTCCTTCAGTGTCAAAATCCCTTGATCCCAATTGGTGCAGACTTCTTCCCCATCAATCACATCTTTATCTACCGAAACATATACATTATAATGAATATATTTTTTAGCAAATGTTTCCCAGTTAGGATGTCCCTTTAACATGGTCTCACCATAAGCCACAACTTTTGATTGATAAGCCTTAGGAATCTCCTTAATTAACTGATCTGCCACGCCTATAATGATGACTTCCTTTAGAAACGGATTGTCATCTAAAGCTCTTTTTACCCAACAGCCACATGACATGAGATTCTCAAAAAGTGATGGCTGCATATCTGTATGATGATCGAATAAAACTAAGGTAAAGGGTTCCTTAATTCGTGCCATCAATAGATAGGTAATATAATGATAATTACCGGAATCAATATAGTTAATGCGCGTGCCTTCATGATGCATTAATCTTTCTTTTATGGCCCTTAATCCTTCTTCATCACAATAGCCATTGACACCTTTTAAATCTGTAAAATTGAGCCACTCATATATTTCATTTTTATAAAAGTCTTGATATGTATAAGCATTATCGAAATTAAATAATGTAATTTTTTCATGCATTTTCATCCCCCCTAAACTCTGCTTTCTAATTATCCTTGACCCTATTTATTGTATAATCATTTTTTATTAAAATAAACTTATTTTTCAAAAAACAATGTTTTATGCTTTTCATTTACATGATTATGGTAAAATAGATAATAAATATATTTAGGAGGATCAATCTTTATGAAAGATAAATTATTAAAGTAATGTAAAATAATTTGTGCTTATGATGAAAATGAAAATAAGTTTATAACTGCAAATCAGAACCACCCGTAAAACGGGTGGTTTATTCTAGCCCTAGAAGGGCATGTTTCTGGCAACGCCATTTAAGTGGCTCTGAATGGTCTGCCACCCGCATATTTTTCATAGGTTACCCTTGAACGGGCCCATATATTCTTTCATACTTATTTGATCTTAAATCATATCTTCCATAAGTTGATTTTTTATATATTCTTCAATCGCCCTTTTATTTCTCCCCACTGTATCAACATAATAGCCCTTGCACCAAAACTTCCTGTTGCCATATTTATATTTTAGAATATTATTAATGAACTTTTCACTTTCAAGTATGCCATGAAATTGTCAGGGCTCAACTTTGGTGGAATGCTGACGAGTATATGTATGTGATCCTTACACGCATTTGCTTCTAGTATTTCTACTCCATTTTGCTCACACAACTTTCTTAATATAATATCTATATCTTGTCTTATTTTTCCGTAAATTACTTGTCTTCTTTATTTTGGTGCAAATACTATATGATATTTATAATTCCATTTGCTATGTGTTAAACTATTGTTATCCATTTAATGGATACCTCCTTTGCTACGTAATTTGGGTTGGCAAACCTAATTATTAATAATTAGCAATTTTTTTATTAATATATATTTTTCTAACAAATAAAACTAAAATCATATAACTG
>CALGWE010000552.1:0-2523 GCA_937935915.1 uncultured Clostridia bacterium | reverse complement strand
TTTAAGTCGAGTGTTTGAGTGAACGGAGTGAGCGAGTTTTCGACTGTTGCATTGATTATCGAACCTAGACTAGCATAAATTACGAAAGGTGTAGTTAGTAGGACCCCCTACTTCTGCGGTCTACTTAGCAACTCTTGTTGCAATCCTTTCAAAATCAAAACATTAACTTCCTTCTTTTCTATGCCATGCAGCGAGATTGTAATAGTAAGCAGAAGTAGGGGGTTCTACTAATCTACCTGTGGAGTAATTTAATGATAGTCTTGGTGAAGATAATCAATGCGGTTTTAAGTCGAGTGTTTGAGCGAACGGAGTGAGCGAGTTTTCGACTGTTGCATTGATTATCGAACCTAGACTATCATAAATTACGGAAGGTGTAGTTAGTAGGCTCCCCTACTCCTGCAATCTACTTAGCAATCCTTGCTGCAATCACTTTCTCCTGCACGTCTTGTGGTGCTTCTTCATATCTTTCGAAGTTATAACTTACATCGCCTCTACCTTGTGTCATAGATCTCACATCTGTAGGATAGCTATACAATTCTGCAAGTGGAATCTCTGCAATGATTTTTTGTTTCTTACCAACGATATCTAATCCCATCATACGTCCACGACGTTTTTTTAGATCTCCTAAAATATCTCCTGTATATTCTTCAGGAACCACAACTTCTACATGGGCAATTGGCTCTAATATAGTAGGTTTCGCTTTACTAACACCTTCTTTAAAGGCAATCGTTGTAGCCATCTTAAAGGCCATTTCTGAAGAATCTACTGGATGATAAGAACCATCTAATAATACAGCTTTTACCCCAACAACTGGATATCCTGCTAAAACTCCTTTTGCAATACATTCTTCCAGTCCTTTTTCAACTGCTGGGAAGTATTGTTTTGGTACAGCGCCACCAAATATTTTTTCTTCAAAAACATAAGGCGTCTCTAAATCACCAGAAGGTTCAAATTCCATGACAACATCCCCATATTGTCCGTGTCCACCTGATTGTTTCTTGTGTTTACCACGGACATTGGCTTTACCTTTAATCGTTTCACGATAAGGTGTCGTTGGATTTTGTGTGTAAACATCTACTTTAAATTTATTTTTAAGCATACTCATAATGACATCAATTTGCTGTTGTCCTATGGCCTCAATAATCGTTTCATGGGTTTCCCGGTCATATTCAATATTAAAGGTATGGTCTTCTGCCATAAGTTTATAAAGGCTGGTTGACATTTTTTCCTCGTCACCTTTACCTACTGGGAAAACTGCCATTTTTACAAAGGCCCTCGGAAAATCAATTGGTGTATAAGCTTTATTAAAGCCTTTTTCCCCATAGGTATCCCCGGTTTTAGGACTCTTAAGTTTAGCTACGGCCCCAATGTCTCCAGCAAAAAGCGTTTGTACTTCTTTTTGTTCTTTACCACATAAAGTGTAAATATGGGCAATACGTTCACTTTCACCTGTTTCCATGTTATACAGTGTATCATCTATATTAAGCTTACCAGATTTCACTTTAAACATTGAAAACTTACCGATAAATGGGTCTACTAATGTCTTAAAGACAAAGATAGAGCTTGCACCCTCACTAGTGCATGGCACTTCTTCTAATGATTCATTATCTAAGTTTTGTGCAAGAGCTACTTGCCCCTCATCTGGTGCTGGAAGTAGTGAAATAATTAAATTCATTAACACGGTAATTCCTGTGCCATTTACACTACTACCACAAATTACTGGCACAATCTCGCCACTTACAACACCTTTTTTAAAAGCTGCTTCTAATTCTTCATTAGTAATCTCTTCTTCAGCAAAATACTTCTCCATAATGTCTTCATCTGTTTCAGCAACTGCTTCTAAAATCATGGTACGAACAGATTCGGCTTCTTGCCTAAGCCCAGTAGGAATAGGACAATCTACGACTTTATCTCCGTCAAATTTACGTCCTATCATTTTAAGTACGTGAACATAACCTACGAATTGTCCATTTTCATACCAAGGCACTTGAATAGGTGCTACCTTACTTCCAAATTTCTGCTGACAATTTTGTAGTAGGCCGTCAAAATCTTGATCTGGTGTATCCATCTCTGTTACAAAAATCATCTTTGGTATGCCTGCCTCTTCTGCATATTCCCAAGCTTTTTCTGTTCCTACTTCTACACCTTGTGAAGATTTAACAACCAAAATTGCACTATCCGCTACACTCATAGCTTCCTTAACGCCACCTACAAAATCAAAGTAACCCGGGGTGTCTAACACATTGATTTTATGCTCTTGCCACTCAATTGGAATAATAGATGTACGAATTGAAAACTTACGTTTTATTTCTTCCTGTTCAAAATCAGATACCGTATTTCCTTGCTCTACACGTCCAAGTCTATTTGTTACACCTGCATTATAAAGCATTGCTTCTACCAAAGTCGTCTTGCCACTACCACCATGCCCAATTAAGGCAACATTCCTAATGTCCTTTGTTTCATATCCCATCATATAAAACCCCTCCTTCGGTAAGATACCTCATAATATGAACTATCTATTAT
>CALGWE010000551.1:0-1258 GCA_937935915.1 uncultured Clostridia bacterium | reverse complement strand
GAAATATTTTAACTATTTTAATTAATCAGTATATTTTCGTTGGGCGTTTTATCAAGGGCATAAATTAGGGGGGAAATAAATGGAGAGAGTATATGATATTGATGAATTGACATTAAGTAAGATATTGAAAAAAATCATCAGTAGATTAGATGAATGGCTTATGATTAGTGATGCTTTTGGAAAAGTGATTTATGCAAATGATATAGTTTATAAGTCCTGTGGTATTAAAAAAAGTGAGTTATTAGGTGAAGATTTATGTATGTTTGTGGGAATAGATTTAACAGATGAGATAATGTTAAGTAAAATTCAAAAAGTAGTCCAGCAAGGAAAACAGATTAATTTTATAAGTAATCGCTTTAATAAAAATGAGGAACGCATTTATCTTGCTAATACTATACGTACCATTTGGATTGAAGATATAATGTATTACATATGTATTTCAAAAGATATTACAAGTACAACTAAGCTAAGAAAGGAGATTTATCAAATTAATTATTTTGATCGATTAACGAGCCTACCAAGTAAAAAGATTTTTCTCCAAACATTAGAACAATCTGTGAAACGAACAAAGAGGAATAAAGAAAAGTTAACAGTTACCTTAATTGATATTAAAAGAATGGGTGAGATTAACAATTTATATGGTATGTGTGTTGGAGATTATATTATAAAAGAGATAAGTCAGCGCATTAAAAATTGTTTGGGTACCAATGAAGAATTATTTAGATATAACAATAATGTATTTGCTGTGATTCACAATAACTTATCTCAGACACAAGTTATATCAAATTTTTTAGAAAAAATGCAACAAATTGTGGAAGAACCTGTTCAAATACATGATATCTATATACCAGTAGATTACAGATGTGGCGGTATAACGTATCCAGATGAAGTTGCTACAGCCAGTGGACTTGTTGCTATGGCACAAATTGCACTTACAAAATCCAAAAAGCAAAAACATAATAAACCTTATGTATTTTATAATAGTCTTATTAAAACAGAGGCAGAAATTACCTTACAAACAGAAATCGAAATGCATGAGGCTATAGCCAATGATGAGTTTATTGTGTATTATCAGCCTTTTGTAGCTTTAGATAGTAAAGATATTGTTGGGATGGAAGCCTTAGTGAGAAGACGAAAAAAAAGTGGTGAATTAATGAGCCCGGGCACATTTATTGATACCCTTGAAAGGCTTAATTTAATTGGTAAAGTAAGTATTCGTGTGTTAGAAAAGGTCTGTGCGCAGCTCAGGTGCTGGCTA
>CALGWE010000550.1:0-5735 GCA_937935915.1 uncultured Clostridia bacterium | reverse complement strand
AAGGTGTTACAATTTAGTTAAATTTTCACAAATCTATTTTAAATTTCAAAATAATCATTTTTACTTTATTTTGCTTTTTATATATGTGATAATAATTATATTGAATTTTAATTTACATATTTAAAAAGGGGGGCTTCCTTATGGAATATGGTTCATCTACTTATGTACGCACTAATAAACTTGTTTTAACTTTGGTATTACTGATTAATATCGTTTTAACTTTAGGAAATTTTATTGAAGTCTTTAATGGAAAGAAAACATTTGCTATCGCCTTCACCTGTCTCATACTCACACTTATTAATTTTGGAACACTTTTTTATATTTATCATAAAGATCCAAATTCTACTCTCCTTAAGGAATTTAGTTTCTGGGAATTTTTAGTAGTTTATGTTTTTTCCTTATTCTCAACCCATACTACAGGTGTCTATATCTATATCGTGCCACACATCTTTTTATATTTCTTATACTTTGATGGAAAGTTTATTAGAAAAGTGGTTTCTATTGTCTATGCTTTTAATGTCTTACGTGTACTTTGGCTTATTTTTATTGTGAAGCAATCTGCACCTAGCGATATGACAGATTATTTAGTACAACTTTTTGCAATGTTTGTCCTTTGTTGTATTGCTTATTTAGGTACAAGCATTGCCAACCAAATGAATGACGAAAAAATTGCTGCTATTGAAACTAGTCAAAAACAACAAGCAGAAATTTTAAGTGATGTACTAGGTTTAAGCCGTGTACTAGATACTCAGTCCCAAGAAGTTTATACCGTTGTATCTAATCTTGAACACTCTAGTAATATCCTTACCACTACAATGAATGATATTGCCCAAGGCATTGAAGCTACAACGCAAAATATCCAAACACAAAACCAATTAACTCAAGAAATCCAAAATATTATTATAGATACTTCTAATGCCTCAAAAGTAATGACGCAAATCTCTTTAAATACCATTGATGAAATTAATAAGGGTAAAGAAATTGTTGAGCAGCTTAATCAGCAAACTGCTACTATGAATACAAATAGTGATACAGTCTATAACGCTATGCTTGCATTACAAGAGAAGGCAACGGAAATCGGACGCATCACTTCTGCCATTACTGCTATTGCAAATCAAACAAATATCCTTTCCCTTAATGCCGCTATAGAAAGTGCCCGTGCTGGTGAAGCTGGTAAAGGATTTGCCGTTGTTGCAGATGAAGTGCGTAGTCTAGCTACACAGACAAGTCAGTCTGCTACTACTATTTCTACTATTCTAAGTGAACTTCAAGTCATGGTAGAAGCTTCTGTAACCGCTATGCAGGACTTTAGAGCGACAAATAGCACCCAAAATGAACTCATTCAAAATACAGCAAAAATATTTAATAAAGCCACTACCAGTATTGATGAAGTCAATCACAATATTCAGCTCGTATCTAGTAAAATTGAAGCAATCCTTGCTTCTAATGACCAAATTGTTAAAAGCATTGAGGAAATCTCCGCAACAAGTGAAACCAATCTCGCTAATATTGAAGAAAGCTACACAGCCACAGAAACCAATACTGCACAAATCACCCAAACTAAATCTATCGCCCAAACCCTCTTACAAACTTCCGAGCAAATTCAAAAATATATCTAATTTATCATATTAGTCCAAAAGCCCTAAGTCATGAGGTTGACTTAGGGCTTTTAGACATTTTGCTTACCTATATTTTAAAGATTTTAATTTTCTCTTCTAACTGATTAGACATTTCAGTGAGTATTTCTGCATTTTTAGTAACTTGTTTGCTACTTTCTGCAAATAGGTTAGCTTGACTGGTCATGTCTTCTGAGGTTGATGCGATTTCTTGGGAGCTAGCGGCTTGTTGTTCAGAAATAGCTGCTAGGTTCATGGCAATTTCGTCGATGTTAGTAATTTGTGTATCTATGCCACTTAACATTTCACCAGCTTCTCCTATGTTGCTGTAAATGGATTTGAAGGTTTCTTCTGTACGATTAATGAGAGTGCCATTTTCATTTATTAAGCTGACACTTTCCTCGACTTGCTTAACAGCTTGATTAACCAATGTATTCATTTGACTAATTATATTGGTAATGCGTCCAACTGAATCTGCGCTGTTACTTGCCAGCTTTCTAATCTCTGTGGCAACAACGGCGAAGCCGCGACCTGATTCTCCTGCTCTAGCAGCTTCTATGGCAGCATTAAGGGAAAGTAAGTTGGTTTCTTCTGCGATTTCTCCTATTAATGTAATGATGCTTTTAATTTCATCAGAAGCATTTCCCACCTTGTTAATATCTAATTCTAATTGTTTAATAGATTGGTCTGTCGTTACCATAGATTGACTTAATGCCTGCATATCTTGGCGCCCCACTTCTGCTACCCTTACTGTATTTGCCATTTTTTCATTAGCATTTACACTTTGTGATTTAGTGCCATTTACGATGTTAGCAAGCTGGGTTGCATGTCCTGCAATTTCTGAAATAGACTCGGTTAGTTGATTGACTGTGGTGTTTAATTCATTCATGGCACTTGCCTGTGTAGAAGCTGTTTCTAACATTTTTTGTGCCACATTATGACTAGCTTTAGCCTGTCCTCTAATCTTACCAGCTGTTACTTTAATTTCTTGTAGCAGTGTACGCATCTTCTGAATAAATATACTCAGTTTCTGCTTCATGTTATCTTTTTTATCCTTCTCAGTACACTCTATTTCCATTGTGAAATCGCCATCCGTCATCACTTCAAGGGTATTTAAAGCATATTCCATACGGCTTACCACAATACCTACAACATATTGTAAACAAAGCGCTAATAAAAGAACTGTAATGGTACTTGCAATAATCATTTGAATTCTTAAGACATTTGTATCTGCCAAAGCCTCTTTCTTAGGTATATAACTTACTAAAATAAAATTAGTTCCCTCAATTTCTTTAAACGAAGTCATATTTCCCGCTATAGTGTCTGATCCATAGTCCTTATTATTTAATTTCTCAGCCACTGCACTTAAAAAGGCATCTGAGTCCTCATTTGTAAGCTTAGTATGTAGTTTATTTGCATCTTCATAACTTATAATTGTCTGATCTTTGCTGTCTATAAGTAGTGTTTGCGCTGTACCCATCTTAGTATAGGACTTATGAATCACCCTATAGGACAGCCTAAAAGCACAAACAACTAAAACTGTGACAATCACTGTTACAATGATTAAAATACTCCCTACTAATTGACGCCTTAAAGAAGATACTTTTTTCTTCTTTTCCAACATAGCACTTCCCCCCAATGCATTAATTTAGTTTTCTATAAATTATACATCATTGACTTTTATTATTTTGTCATTTTAGGTCATACTCGTATTATATTTCAAAAAGTTAAAGCCATCCCATTAATGCTTTTTATTTAATATACTGTATGCATCCAAAACCTTGGGCATTTTTCCCACCTAGCCCAGCTTCTAATGCTAATTGCAATAAGATAGGGTGCCCTTGTAACTTAAATTGTCCATTAAAGCCTACTATAACAAATCCCTTATAATAAACAATGGCTTTACTAAGCATTTTAGGTTTTAATACTGTAATTTTAAAATCATTCTCTGTAAATTCCTCCATCTTTAAACTTGGATTCATTTCTACAATTGACTTATATTTCTTAATCAGATTTTGACGTAAAATGTTTTCAAACTCGATATCTTCTGGTCCATAATATTTTGTTTTTTTCTTATCCTTCTCTAAAATTGTATTATAAGCTACAACAGGTGATAAGCTCCTTACGACTATTTCATGTCCTACTAACGGTTCCTCTTCTTTACTAATGCTAATAATATTTACTTCATTACGTCCTAATTGCCATACTTTACTTGGGTCCCTTAAACTTTTTTCTAGGCATTCTATAAAACGTACCTGACTACTGGAAATAATGATTTTAACTTTGCCTTCAAAAATCATCTCTTTTTTATTGTCCGTTAATGTGTATTTTCCCATAAGCTTTGAGAAAGTAAATAGCTTAAAGGATCTCCCCTCATAGACATAACCAATATCATGAATAAACTTCTGATATTCTTCATCTTCAATCCAATTTAAAATAGCTGCTTGCATGATGTGATTGTAATGTGTGGGTAAACTAATCTTTTTATGACATCCAAATGTTAAATATAGTTTCACAATATCCTCTCCTTTTATTCTTCAACCTAACCTGCATTTACTCTATAAGTTTATTTTGCTTAAATCCACAAAATTATAGTTTAATTATTAGTTATTGTAATCAGAATTTTTTATAATATTTTTACTTAATTATACCGATATCTAATATAATATATCAATTCTTATATAATATAAAAAGGAGTTTTGCAAATGGAATCTAAATTTTTTAGATAGTTTAGTTTTTGGGGCTTTTTAGTTGTTTATTTCTATAGTCTATTTTCTTCTTATCGTGTTGGTGTCTATGTTTATATCATCCCACATATTTTCTTATACTTTTTATATCTTGATAAAAAGTTTATGGGGAAAATTGTAAGTATAGTTTTGCCAGTTAACATTCTTCGTGTAATTTGGCTTATTTTCATTGTAAAACAAAATGACTTCCATTCACTTATAGATTATCTTATCCAAGTGGCTGCTATGTCTGTTCTTTGTGCTATTGCTTATGTTGGAACAAGCGTTGCCACACAACAAAATGATGAAAAAGTCCAAGCTCTAGAAAAAAGCCAAGCTAAGCAAAATGAAATATTAAACAGTATCTTAGAATTAGGTGTTGTCCTAGATACACAAGCTAAAGACGTTTATACTGTTGTATCAAATCTTGAACAATCTAGTGATATCTTAGCCACTACAATGAATGATATTGCAAAAGGTATTGAAGCGACTACTCAAAATATCCAAACTCAAAGTCAACTTACCCAAGACATCCAACATATCATTGTAGATACTGCTACTGCTTCTCAGAATATGTCTGAGCTTTCATCAGCAACAATTGCTGAAATTAATAATGGACAAGAAATCCTTAAAAACTTAGATACACAAACAGCTGCTATGAATACTAATAGTGATGCCGTTTATAATGCCATGATTGCTCTTCAAGAAAAAACTACAGAAATCAGCCGTATCACTGCTGCTATTTCAACCATTGCAAATCAAACAAATATCCTTTCATTAAATGCAGCCATTGAAAGTGCTCGTGCTGGAGAAGCTGGAAGAGGCTTTGCTATCGTTGCTGATGAAGTACGTAAACTTGCCACACAAACAAGTGCTTCAGCAAGTACAATTACTGCTATCCTTCACGAACTCGAAAGCATGGTACAATCTTCTGTAACTGCTATGACTGAGTTTAGAACAACAAATACATCACAAAATCAATTAATTCAAGATACACAATCCGTCTTCAACACAACTATTGATAGTGTAACTGAAGTAAATAAAAATATTCAACTTGTATCTGAAAAAATTCAAGGACTACTTAGTTCAACTGATCAGATTGTAAGCAGCATTCAAGAAATTTCTTCTACGAGTGAAGCTAACTTAGCAAACCTTCAAGAAAGCTATGCTGCAACTGAAACAAACAATGCACAAATCACTCAAACGAAGTCTATTGCTCAAATCCTCTTACAAACAGCTGAACAAGTTCGTCAGTACGAGTAAAAAAGTGAATTATTTCCTTTTGAAATAGTAGCAGCAACTGCTATCAACCCCTATATTTAGAATGGGTATCTAAAATAATATGAGAAAAGCAGGGAGGTAATTTTTATACCTTCCTGCTTTTTTGATTTTA
>CALGWE010000549.1:0-1735 GCA_937935915.1 uncultured Clostridia bacterium | reverse complement strand
TAATAAAGAAAAGGGGGAGTGCTATGACACTACTTGTACAAATTCTTGTAACAGTTTTCTTTATTACCATATTCTTTTTAGGGGTTATTATCATTCATAAGAAGAATAAGAAATCTGTGTTATCAGATGAGCAGCGTAGGGAGCAAAAGCGATTAATCTATGAGGCTCTGCGAGACATCGTAAGAAGCGAGCGAAAAACTTTAATAGAGGAAATTAGTGAAAAAATCGAACGTAGAGAAGGAGAATCCCTCAATGGGAAACAAGAATAAGCTTTTTTAGATACCAGTAGGGCAATGATACCCCTGCTGGTATTTATGCATTTATGGCATGACTAAAGTAGGTGACTTGTGTCATAATAAAGACAGTATAGCGTAAAAGACTGTGTAATATATAAAATAGCGTAACGCATAAGAAAGCGTAACGCATAAGAAAGTGTAACGTATAAGACGGTGTAGCGTATTAGAAAGGAAGCAAGAAGATGCAAAAGACAGGATGGATGATTACAAATAGTAGTTTAAAAACACCCCAGTTTAAGGAAATATGAGGCGGCAGCAGAAGAGGTAGGCCTTAAACTCATACAGTTATATAATGATGAAATTATGATGGGACTCAATAAAGGGGAATTATTTATTAAAGGCATTCAGGTAGAGGACAGACCTGACTTTATTTTATTTTTGGACAAGGATATTAGATTGGCCAAACAATTAGAAGGTTTAGGCTTTAGACTCTTTAACAATAGTGAGGTTATTGCTACTTGTGATGATAAATCATTAACTTTCCAAAGATTAGCAGGACACGGTATTCAAATGCCAAAGACCATTATTGCCCCATTTATTTTTTATGGGCAGTTAAGCAATGAAGCCTGTTATTTACAACCATTAGAGCAGCAGCTGGATTATCCTATGATTGTGAAGGAAAGTTTCGGTTCTTTCGGCGAGCAGGTCTATATGATTCAAAATCGCCAAGAACTCATAAAGATTCGAGAAGCGATGGGCACAAAACCTCATATTTATCAAGAATATATTGCCAGCAGCAAAGGCAGAGATGTCCGTTTAAATGTAGTAGGAGGAAAAGTTGTAGCCTGTATGGAACGTTATTCAGATACAGATTTTCGCGCCAATATTGCCCAAGGCGGGGGAGCCAGACCTTTTAATCCACCACAAGCCTTCGTAGAAATGGCTACAAAGGTTTGTGAGATCCTCGGCATAGACTTCGCAGGAGTTGATTTATTATTTGGCAAAAATGGAGAGCCAGTTTTATGCGAAGTGAATTCTAATGCACATATTAAAGGGATTAAGGCATGTACAGGTATTAATGTAGCGGTGCCTATTTTGGAGCATATTAAGGCATGTTTATAAATAATACTTTTGTATATACTGTAGTGAGAAAGTAAATATGTGAAAACTCCTAGAACAATGAAAATAATGCTCTAGGAGTTTTTTATGCTGTTACCACACTGTTTTTGTACCAATTTACATATAGAGGTTATCACTTGCTAATGGAACGGTGAACCGTATCACAAATAAGTGATAGAAAAAATAAATGGTACTTACAAATAAAATGAATAAATATGTAGGGGCAATAATGGAAAGAATAATATAAAATATGATTCAAAGGATGGAGAAGAAAATGAAGAAATTAAGTTTCATAATCATTATAGCCCTATTTAGCATAGGTGTAACGGCATGTACAAATTCTGCGGGTACTAATACAGGAACCAATACAGGAACCAATG
>CALGWE010000548.1:0-4412 GCA_937935915.1 uncultured Clostridia bacterium | reverse complement strand
ACATATGAAAATATTTTTTATCTAAATTAATCAGCAGAATAACAGAATGTAAAAATATGTAAAATTGTATCATTCTATATACGATAAGTGAATCATCTTTAGCATGGGGTATTATTGCAATTATTATTTTAATCCACTTAAGATAAAAAGTATTAGTTAAATCGATTATAAATTTAGCAGGATTAACTAAACATATCATTCAAGGTAATCTCATAGTTAAAGCTCAAGTTAATGATATTTGAACAAATCATGGCCTATATTCCAGAACATAATACTAATATTGTAAGTAATCTTATGCACCACTACTTAGATAACAGTATTGATCGCAAAACTTTACTAGATGGTATTGCCGCAGAATGGCAAAAACAATACTAGTAATAAAAACTACATTTACTTTAATACTTGTTATAAATAAAAATAAGGTATAGCAAATCCATTTTTGCCATACCTTATTTTTATATTTCTACTAAAGTTACCTCTACTATCCCTGTAACCCTCTTGCCTGTCTATCCATATCTTCAACTACAATATCATAAATTTCACCTAATGTAGAGCAGTACTCTAATACTTTCCATGGTTCATTTGTATGGAAATGAATTTTAATCAGTTCCTCATCACCTACTGCTAACAAACAGTCCCCCTTTAAATGCGTTGTGAAATACTCGTTAATTGCATCCTCGCTAAGATTTTTACCTTCAATTAATAGTTGTGTATCATATTTAAATTCTATCATCTTACTTTCCTCCTAAGATTCAATTTAAAAATGCCTTCTATACTTGTTTTCATCTAGCCTATTATTTTATCTGCAATTTTTACATATCCATTTTCTAATTTTATAGGATACTGTAAAGTCTTAACTTCTTTATTGTACTTATATTCTCTTTTTCCTACTGTTAGAACAATTTCTACCCCCTCTTTAGTCAAAGTCACTGCTTGCTTTTGCTTATCCCATACAACCTTAAACCCATTTTCAGTAGCCAAATTACGAACAGCTACATACTCAGCTTCTTCTATTTCTTCTGTATTTACTTCTACATCATTCTCTTCCCCATCTAATACAAATACCATTTTCGGTGTAGTCTGTGCCGGAATACTACGTGTTGTATTCTCGTATATTACCATTAAATCTTTATTTCTTATATTCTCTACTTTCAATGACTTTTTATCATCTGTAATGCTTTTAATAATAGTGCTATCAGCAATATTAAGTGCTAATGTATTTTCTTCATTAACTAATTCATCATTAAAATAACCTACTTCTAAATTAGCAGTTTCACTATGAATGATTACTACTTGAGCTGCCGAACATCTAGCAGGCAAACTTAACATCATTGGTGCGTCTTTAGGATATACTACACTCACTGTCATATCCTTTTTGAGATCTCCCACCTTCTTAAATGTTCCACTTGCCACATCAAAAACACGGATATCTTTCTTTAAATAAAAGATTGTCCCATTCTCATCTCCAACCTGAAGCTCATAACCATTGTCTCTCTCTGTAATTGTACAAACCTGTCCCACTTCTGTCATAAAGCCCTCTACTGCTTTCTGAGTGCTCTCTATTGCCACCTTGTTTACCTCCTGTAACTCACTTGCTAATACTGTACCTCCCATACTCATCCCCATTACCATAGCCATAATACTTATCATTAATCTTTTATTCATTGCCTGTCTCCTTATTTATCTATTTGTTATATAGTACCCCCTATATATAAAATTTTTATAAACCATAATTATATCTTCCTTCCTCCTGATAATTCTTCATATAACTATTTCATTATTTACTATAATCAGAGTCAGGTATACACTATAAATAAATACATCTTCTAGTTATATCACTTATATCTATTATT
Organism: uncultured Clostridia bacterium; assembly: GCA_937935915.1. GTDB lineage: Bacteria > Bacillota > Clostridia > Lachnospirales > Cellulosilyticaceae > Cellulosilyticum. Next base: position 2,559 of record CALGWE010000548.1, on the reverse strand, counting down.
TATATCTTATTAGGAGGTTACCATGTTAGAGTTCCTTAAAGCTACCCCCTCAGATTTAGAGGAGTATATGAAAGCTAAAATAGATGCTTTCTCAGATGATGTTAAATTATATGGATTTGGTCCAACTGGATACGATGATTTTGAAAAACAAAAAGAATGCTTCCTTAACTATCCAACTTATAAAATTGTATTAGACAATAAAATCATAGGCGGTATGACCTGTCGTGATTTAGGAAATGGCTTATTCTGGATAGGCGGCATTTACATAGATCATGCACACCAAAACATGGGGATTGGTGCTAAAGCTATTCAATTCCTAGAAAAAGAATTTCCTCAGGCCAAAAGATGGCAATTAGAGACACCCTATAAAAATTATAGAAACCATCACTTCTATGAGAAAATGGGATATAAAAAGATAGATGAAAGTATGCCTAGAGAAGATAAAAATGGATTTTACTTGTTCTTATATGAGAAAGAAGGGTTGGTGAGTTGTGATTCTTAACTACACCTTCCGTAATCTGTGAATCACTAACCTCGAAGCTTAAAGTAACACGATAAGCTCGCTCCATTTCATTTCGCTCAAACAGCTGGCTGGGGGATGAGTGCGCTTAACTACACTTTCCGCAATTTGTGATAGTCTAAGCTCGATAATCAAAGCAACGGTCAAAACTCGTTCACTTCGTTCACTTAAACAATTGCCCTAAAATCGCTTTGATTATCTTCACTAAGGCTATCAATAAATTACTCTACAGGTAGCATAGTCTCCCCTACGACTCCCTCCTCTCTTTCGACAACCTAGACGGGTGGGAAAAGATGGCTAAATCTTTACTTTATAGTTATTATATACATCCTTAACAACACATAAAAGGAGCTACCTAGTAGTGATATGACTCCAATAGGTTAGATTTTAGTTCTAACTTATTGGGATTAGCTCACAATTCTGCTTTTCTAGGTAGCTCTTTGTTTAACATATTTTCCTTCATTTAAATCATGATTATTAATGATTTTAAGGTCATTAACTGCTCATAATGCTTACTAAACATTTACGCTTTGCATAACTTTTGCTCTATTTTCTACACTTTCACTTCTTTCACCAATTGCGCTATCTACTAAAATAGCAATTGCACCATCTCCTGTAACATTTGTAGCTGTTCCGAAACTATCTTGCGCTGCATGGAGGGCAATCATAATTGATTTTTCTAAGTTGCCAAATCCAAACATTGTTTCAAGTAATCCTAAAGCTGCCATAACGCCTCCTCCTGGCACGCCTGGTGCGGCAATCATTGTTACACCTAACATAAAGATAAATGGTAACATAATTGATAACGTTGGTACTGTGCCATTCATATACATCACTGCCATAGATGTCACAACTAAAGCAATTGTATCCCCTGCTAAATGAATTGTTGCTCCTAATGGTACTACGAATTCAGCAATTTCTTCACTAACTTTATTACTTTTAACACATTGAAGTGTCACTGGAATAGTTGCTGCTGATGATTGTGTTCCCACTGCTGTAAAGTAAGCTGGCAGCATATTTTTGATTAATTTAAATGGATTTTCTTTCTTCACTATGCTAGCAATAGTATATTGAACACATATGTATAATGCTTGAAGTGTAAATAATACAGCATATACAATAGCAAATGATTTAAGTGTGGCAAAGATTTCACCACTAAAACTTAATTTAGCAAAGATACAGCCAATATAAACTGGTACTAATGGAATTAAAATATAAGTAACAATCATTAATACGATTTGATTTAATTCCTCAAATACTTTAAGTAAACTACTATTTTTAATTTTAGCTGTCCCAATGCCTAAAACAAATGCAAGTACAAGGGCTGACATAACTCCCATAATAGCTGGTATTTCAATTGTAAAGTATGAAGTTACTGCTATCGCTGATGATTCAAGTGTTGAAGTGCCGCTTATAAAAGCTGGTAACACTAAATTTCCAATGAAATAAGCAAGTATACCTGCTACAATTGTTGAAACATAAGCAATCACAATTGTGAGTAATAACCCTTTTCCTGATTTATTCCCAAGTGTTGCAATCCCAGGTACGATAAAGCCAATGATAATAAGTGGAATAACAAATGATAAGAAGTTTCCAAATAAATCACTAAATGTGGCCGCAAGTCTCACTGGTACTGCAAAATCTAAAGCTTTACATCCTAAGCCTAATATAATCCCTAAAACTAAACATATACAAATTCTTAAAATTAAAGATCCTTTCTTCATAAATGCCCCCTTCTAGTTTTCCTTTGCGTTTATTGTTTACAATAATACATTAAACAATTAAATATGTCAAACAAATCTTATTATTTGTTTCCTGTGTATTTTCTTTTGTCTTTTGTACACAAACAATCTAGGTAATATAAAAGCGTGTATTCAAAAGTATTCACATCTTTAAATACACGCTTTCATTCACACTACACCTTGATTATCAAGATATTATGTACCTTATATTCATTTTAGTCTTATCTCACGTTCCCACTCTTATACACACTTAATCGACATTTGTCCGTACAGTATAATACATTTAAAAAAATTATT
>CALGWE010000547.1:0-10753 GCA_937935915.1 uncultured Clostridia bacterium | reverse complement strand
TCATCATAGGTTCCTTTTTCGTAATATTCTTTTAAAGAAATAAAATCATATCCTAAGGAATGTACTATATCTTTTAAATTTTCTACTCCAGTTCCTCTTATACCTAGCTCCCTTATTACATCGCATTGACACTCTTTACATAGTGTCATGGCATACAAGTTTAGCTCATCATCATAAAGAACTAACTCTACAGTACCATATTTAGTTAATAAATTTTTAAGGTTTTCTTTAAACATAAAATTCTCCCCCTTAAGTATAAACATATCATTACATTTATATCCTATAAGTAAAGATTTCATACATTAATTAACTTATGTATCTTAAAATTTATTATACTCCTCTACATTTTCTCAATCAAACCTACATAGAAAGCTTAAATCAGTAAAATTAATCAATATTCTTATTCAAACTAATATTTGTTTACTTTTATACTAAAAATATAAGTTTAATCATCTTCCTTTCGAGATGTTACCTCAAAGTAAACATATTTTTTATAAACATTATTTTAACTGACGTCTGAATTTGTTTTTCAATTCAGTATCTCCGCAGCCATTTTAGCAAAGGTGTAGATGGTACAATAACACCTGTTTCATACACTTATAAAGCTATATAAAAGAGCTATTCTAAAATTATTTCTTTTGGTTTTCTAAGATTGTCTACTGACGCTTGCGCAGAGAATTGCTTGGTAGGCTGGATCGTCTGCTTTTAAGTCTGTATATGGATTTTCAATATTTGTGGTGTCTGTACAATTTCTATTAAATAGTTCATTAAAGACTAATACTGCTTCCGCTCTTGTGACATCTCCAGAGGCCTTAGTTTTGATTTCCTTACCAAGGCCTACATATGGTTCTAGTTTTCCCAGAATATCATTGAATTCTGTCCATGTAACAGGACTTTTGGTCTTAAAGGTGCCATCTGAATAAAGTGACATAAGTCCAAGCCTTCTTATATAATTAATAGCTGATGTACTATATCGATTTGGATTTAAATCTGGAATTGTATTTGTTTCCTCTGGTACATTATTATCTGTTAAAAGTCTTGCCATCATTGTGGCAAGTTCTTCTCTAGTCACTGGTTGATTGGGTCTAAAGGTCTGGTCTTCATAACCACTAATGTATGGGAACTGCTCTGCTGCCGGCTCTGTACTAGGTTCAATAATATTCACATAGATTTTTGCTTCAACACAGCATCCTTCTTTTTCATAAATAATTACAACGCTATGTGGTCCTACTGTATCTTTAAATTCATCATAGTTTGTTTCGTAGTTTGTAATCACTTCTTTTTGTTTTGTCCCTTTATATACCACCGATACTTCCAATAAACTTTTGAAAATATCTTCACTAGTTCCTTTAGGAACATTTACTTCCTTAGGTGTCACAATAAGTTTCTTAGGTACCTGTTTATTGAGGGCAATTTGTGCCTGTATGTTGATATGATTTTCTGCTGCTACTACAAGTACTGTTGGAATTAGCATCAGACAAATTACAAAAACTGCAATAACCTCTTTTATTCTAGCTTTCATAATATGCTCCTTCTAGCTTGATATCATTTCAAACATATTATGACTAATAAAAGAGGTTATTATACAAATTTTTTTACTATTTATAAGTTATCTTTTATAGCTAATCTTAACGTAACTTATAACTGATTTGTTTCAATTCTAGCCTTTAAATCTAAGATTTTTTCTTCGATTTTTTTAGCAGTATAAATGAAAGCTTCATCAGCTTGATGAGATGGATCTTCAAGTCCCCAATCTTCTCTATGCTGGCATGGCAAATTAGGACACTGTACATTACATCCCATGGTAATAACAATATCTACAGCTGGAATATCTTCTAATAATTTGCTTTTTTGCGTCTCATTCATATCTATATCATAAAGACTTTTAATAATCCTTACGGCATCTTGATTAATTTGTGGTCTAAGCTCTGTACCTGCTGAATAACTTTCAAATACATCTCCTGCCAATTTCTTGCCTAACGCTTCTGCTATTTGACTTCTACATGAGTTATGTACACATATAAAAGCAACTTTTAACTTCTTCATTTTTTTCTCCATCCTTAACCTTATATTTATAATACTGTTTCTATATTAAATAATTAATATATTCTTATATTGTGAATGTGACAATCACAATATTAGTGCATCATTTTACTTTAGACCCATGATTTACTAAATGTTTGCCACGTATTAAATAAATTGTTGTTAAAACGCTTCCCTTTAAAATAGTTGAAATGGTAATACTCCACCATATACCATCTACACCTAAATGCTTTGTAAAAACATAAGCCATTGGTAAACGAATAGTAGTAAACACCACACTTACACATGATGGTATTTTAGGTTTTCCTATACCTGTGAAATAACCTGTTGCAATCATTTCCATCGCATTGAATATTTGTGAATACGCAATAACTTTAAGATAATCTATGGCAATATGTGTAGTTGCTGCATCTTTTATAAACAGTCCTACTAATTGCCCTGGAAATACTAAGAAAATCATTAGCGTTACTGCTGCATAGATTATTCCCACCATTAGGGCAATGTGGTACCCACTGCGCATGCGATCATGCTTTTTAGCACCATAATTTTGACCTATAAAGCTAGCTACAGCTCCATTTAAGCCACCTGTCACCATATAAGTGATAGATTCAATTTGCACACCAATTTTTTGTGCCGCTACAGCTTCGGCGCCAAAAGGTGCAATCATCTTCGCTAACAATATATTAATCCCTGTGAATAAAATTCTTTGTACGGCTACTGGCGTCCCAAGTCTAATGATTTCACTTACTTTTTTATAATCTATGTTTTTTCTTGCTTTAAAACTTATAAAAGTTTTTCCAATAATAAGATAGCTTATAAGCATCATAAGATGGGCAATGATTGAAGCAATTGCAGCTCCCACTACCCCCCATTTAAAAACATAGATAAAAATAGGATCTAATATAATATTTAACATTAGCCCCACAGTATTAATCTTAAGTACATTTTTGCTACTGCCTAAACTTACAAAAATCCTTGAAAATAAATTATTAAAGTTGGAAAGTACTAACATAGGGGCACTCCAAGCTAAATAGGCATAAGCCATTTCTCTTACATCAGCTTCACTCAGTCCTAAAAACACAATAAACGACTTCCCAAATCCAATGAGCGTCCCTGCATACAGCACGCCGATTAAACCTGTCAGCATAATGCCTAGATAAATATAAGTTTTAACATTTTCTATGTCTTTCCTTCCCATGGCATGGGCTACTTTAATCCCTGCACCAGTTACAATTAAAGCCCCAATAGCTGAACCTAAATTAATAAAGAAACTGGCAGAACCAATACTAGCTACACTTTTACTACCTAAATGTCCAATCCATAGCATATCCACTAAGTTATATGTAAATTGTAAGAGCGAGCTGCCCATAATAGGTAAGGCTAACATAAGTAACACCTTAGCTACATTTCCTTTAGTTAAATCAACTTTTTTCATAATTTCCTCACACAACACTCCTTATCTTTCTCATCCTTACCTTCCTCATCCTTATCTTTTCTCATGATTTACTTACCCTTTTAACACATCTATTTTTTTCGATATGTTAAGCATATAAAAAACCATACTAAGATGGTTTTTAGCATATATATTCATCTGTATCCAGTGTAACAGATACAGTTGTCAAACGCTTCACTAAATCTTCTGCAACTTTTGCCCCTTCTTCACTAATAGCATAATAAGTCCATTTGCCTTCTTTGCGGCTTGTCACAACACCTGAATCACACAGTATTTTCATATGATGAGATAATGTAGATTGGCTTATACTTAACGTATCTAATAACTGACAAGCACATTTCTCTCCGCTTTGAAGCATTTCTAAAATCATGAGGCGATTCTCATCACAAAAGGCCTTAAAAACTTTGGCATGTTCTAAATACTTATTTGACATTGTCTTACCTCATATTGAAATTTATCGATTTATTAATATTACGTCTCATATAAAAATTTGTCAATAATCCTTTTCAAACTTTACTTATGTCTTATTTTAAATTCCTGTATTAAAAGGTATACGCCATATATACCACAGGTCAATAAAATCAAATCCTCATAAACATCAAAAACTAATGATTTTACACCTGTTATCCCCCATAAAGTCATAAGAAGTAGTAAAAGTCTATTCTTCTTTTCATAGCCTGCATAAACAATAATGGTTAAGCACATCACTGGGCATGGCATAATATAAGTGGTGATATGCGGGAAGGTATTTCCTAAAAGCATAGAAATAAGTGGATAGGCTAAATATAATGCAAATAAAATACTTTGTAAAATCTTATGCCTATGAAGCTGATCTTCCTTATGATACACTGCTTCATAAGCCAGCAATATACCAGTGAAAGTAAATAAAGGCATTGCAAAAAACTTCTGAATTGGCTCTGTCCCATAAATTCCAAAAAATCCAGTCCCAATAAATAAGTTGAGAGTGCCTAATACAAATTTTGCTAAGTATGGTTTTTTCCACGTATATGTCAGTACTATTGCAAGTGCCAAAAGTAACATTAAAGCAATTTGTATACCAAATGTTTGTTCATTATACATACTAATGACTTGCCAAAATGCTTCTTTATTCATAATAACCTCCTATATTTTTCTAAATATTCTAACATACTTTATCTTGTTAATAAATAGGAGATTTAGCCTTTTGCAATAGCACCTTTCAAATAATTTACCTGATTGTTAAATATGCGTATAATAATTGAATCGTATTTTCTAAAGCTGTAATATGGGTGCGTTCCATCCCATGAGAAGCATGTACTCCAGGCCCAATAAGTGCCCCTCTAATGTTATTACCACCTCTAAGGGCTGCCCCTACATCTGAGCCATACATTGGATAAATATCTACCACATGTTTAATCTTATTAGCTTTTGCAAGCTGCACAAGCTTTGTTGTCATATAGTAATCGTATGGCCCGCCTGAATCCTTGGCACAGATTGAAACGTCTAACTCTGTGCAATTTAAATCTTCACCAATGCAGCCCATATCCACTGCTATCATTTCTGTAATATCTTCTGGTATGTAACTTGCCCCATGTCCTACCTCTTCATAAACTGAGATCAACATCTTCGTTGTATATTTAGGTTTCACCTGCTCATCTTTTAAAAGTCTCAGTAATGTCATGAGGCAGGCTACATGAAACGTGATTTTACAAAGCCACTTGGTGTAATCACTGTTTTAGGGTCTATGAAAATATAATCCCCTGCACAAATGCCAAGTTTCTCTACATCTTCTTTGCTTTGTACAATCTCATCAATGCGCACTTCCATTGTCTCCGGTGTTCTTGGCTTATCTTTACTATCTGTATACACATGAGCCGCTGGGCTTGTACTTAAAAAGGTGCCTGTATAAATCTTGCCTTCTCTTGTACGGATTTTACAATATTCACCGTCTAATGTGGCAGCAATAGGCCCACCTACTAAAGTAAACTTTAAGGTGCCTTGTGGTGTAATGGAACGTACCATAGCCCCTAATGTATCTACATGGGCTGATAAACCAATGACTTCTTTTGTACTTTCTCCTGGAATTGTAATAATCCCACACCCTTTATTGGTCTTCTCAAATTTATAACCACAGTGAAGGGCTTCTGCTTCAATAATGTCCATCACATCATAACAAAAACCACTTGGGCTATGACATTTTAAAATTGTTTCTAACATCAGTTTTAAATAATTTGTGTCAATTGTTAACTTCATTTAAATTCCTCGTATTTCTTTTATTTTAAGATGTTACATTTTTGTTAGTACTAATATTCAGTAGGATCTGCTACAATTCCCATACTCAGTGGCAATTTGGTGTCATTATCAATGACCGCATATAAAAACGGCCTATCAAAGAGGATGGATTTCGCAGCTGTTTCCTCTAGCTCCTTATCATCTTTTACCTGCCCATCACCTTCATCAATCTGTATGAAATTGTTTTGAATCACATCACTTATATAAAATGTTTCATCACTACTTACATAAAGCTTACTAAAGTCAGCATTTAATGCGTCAAAAGCAGCTTTCACACCTACATTTTGTAAGCTTTCTTTTAAGCTTTTTGTACCTTCATATGTAAATTTAGGAATGGCAACCGTGGCTTTTTGTGTACTTTTAGAATGTATAATTTTTTTAAATGCTGTACTATCTAAGCCTTGTATGTACTCATAAATATTTTGATTGTTAGTGGGTTTAATCGCTACAAAGCTACACTGCTTGCCTTTAAAAGGTTTAATAAAACCTTCTGCTGTATCTGTTTCAAGATAATTTTCTTTGGAATGCATATACTGAACCTGTTTACTCTTACCATCCGAAACTTTAAACTTCCCACCTAGCAAATCACTGGCCCCATAAGGCTCTTCCCAGTTTGCCTTCAAGTTCATACTACTTAATAAATAAATATTAGCAGCTTCATCAATTTCCTTTAATGGCATCAGTAAACTATGTCCTATATTATTTTCAATCCATTCTTCCATAATCTCCTTTGTATAAGATTTATGTAAGTTTGCTCTAAACAAATCAGCTCCATAATAAGTCGCATTCACCTTTAAAAAATAATCTTTAGGTAGTTCATCTTCTGTAGGATTCAGCCAAATACTATTTTTCCCTTGAAAATTAAAACCTGTATAGTGACTTATTTTTTCTTGTAATTTACCAAAAGTCTCATTGATTTCACTCATGGTAAAGCCATTTAAATAAGTTTCTATCTCACTAGCAGTCTCACCTGCTGCACCATTTTCAAGAATGCCTAATGTCATCATTGTCATATAAGGCGCAATAAAATTATTTTCACCTTCTACACAGCTTGCTTTAAATAAGTTAAAGCTCGTATCAAATAAACAGTGGACCTTCTCCTCCGTTAAATCAGGAATATTCACTTGTATCTTCTTGCCCTCTGCATTCAGACTCGTTACACCTATACATGCCCTGCTTATTTTAATACCTAGACTCACCCACAAAATAAATACTACTGATATACAAGTTGCTAGTACAATTCTAGAAAGTATTCTAAGGCGTCTATCAGCTCTTCTTCTTTTATACTTCATCTTGTTATACTTTGTACCCTGTTCCATGTGCTCATCTCCTTATGTACATCTTTTCTTATTTTAACATATTTTCTCACTCTTATTTTATATTTTTTTAATTTTTATATATTTAATAAACTATTTTGTCACCATTTGTTACGCCTAGCCTAATAATACCGATTGTTGTATAATGAGATTTATGTAAAAACTTTATAGTAAGGAGATAATAATGATTACTGATTTTACAGCACTTAATTTAAATCCAAAAGTTATTGAAGGACTTAAAGCACAAAATATTACAGCACCTACTCCTATTCAGGCGCGTACACTTCCTGCTTTTATAGAAGGTTATGATATCATTGCTGAATCCTATACAGGTAGTGGTAAAACTCTTGCTTTCGTGCTCCCTTTATTTGAAAAAATAGATGTTACTAAAAATGAAATGCAAGCCATCATCCTTGCACCAACTCATGAACTTGTGATGCAAATCCATGAGCAAATTAGACTCTTAGCACAAAATAGTGGTATTCCAGTGACTTCACAACCTATCATGGGAGAAGTTAACATCGAAACACAAATCAAAAAGCTTAAAAACAAACCACATATCATCGTTGGATCTGCTGGACGTGTCCTGGATCTTATGGAACGCAAAAAAATTACAGCACATACTATTAAAACTGTAGTTTTAGATGAAGCGGATAACTTACTTGGCCAAAACCAAGCCGGTACAATCAAACGTTTACTCCATATGACAAGAAGTGAGCGTCAACTTTGCATCTTCTCTGCTTCTATTACAAAACAAACTTTAGAAGTGGCAAAAACATTTATGCCAGCACCAACAATTATTCAAATGGCACCTAAAACATCTCTTAATCCAAACATTGAACATATGTACATTGTAGGTGAGAAAAGAGATAAATTTGAATTACTTAAGAAATTACTCTTAGCTACAAAAGTAGAGAAAGCTTTAATTTTTGTAAGTCAAAATACAGATGTGACAACAATCCTTGAAAAACTTACTTACCACGGTTACAAAATCGCTTCTATTTCAGGGAAAGTTTCTAAAGAAGAACGTAAAAATGCTTTAATGCGTTTCAAAAAAGGTGAAGTACAACTTCTCATTTCTTCTGACCTTTCTGCCCGTGGACTTGATGTGCCAGACATTACACATGTCTTCCACTTTGATATGCCACTTACAGCGCAAGATTACCTTCACCGCGCAGGACGTACAGCCCGCGGCATCGCTAGTGGTACATCAGTTTGTATTACATCACCAAAAGAACTTGGGGCAATTCGTATTTACGAACGTGAATACAACATTAAATTCGCACCAATTACACTTGTTAAAGGCAATATCAAACGTTTAGATTCAGGTGAAATTATCAAAGCTGAAGCTCCTAAAAAAGCTAAAGCTGCTGAGCCTAAAGCAAACTCTCGTAACAAATATCCAAAAGGCTTCAACAGTGATAAAAAGAAAAACAAAGGTCCTAAAACTGCTAAAAATGAGGCTACTAAAAATGAAGCACCTAAAGCTCCAGCTAAATTCAAAGTTTCTAAAGATCAGCTCAAAGCAGCTACATCTAAAGCTACATCTAAAAAAGCTGGGGAAAGCACAGCTACATTTGCTGACATTATGGCTTTAATCGAAGCTGATGCGAAATTCGGTAAAAACTACGAATAATCTCTTTTTTTCTCCCCTTATTGTGCTATAATAAAATCAAATAAACGATTTAAGTACAATTTATAAGAGGGGGCGACAAAATCATGGCAAAACTGGCTTTAAATTTATCTAAGACACTCGCACCGTTACAAAACGAACTCAAAGATACAATGGATTTACTTTGTCCAACTGCAAAAGCTGGCAAAGATGATTCTCTATTTGAAGTCATAGAAGGCTTTGCAAATAAATATGGCAAGTCTCCTTATAACTCTGTAGAAGACATTTTAAATGCTTCCCTAGCAGAAGCCCAATACATGGGCAGCCCTTCAGTTACCTTTTCATTAGGTGACCTTGGAGATTTAACAAAAGAACTTACAGGTTGCTAAGTCTCTGCATTAGTAACTTTATACCAAAGACAAACAGTTTCTGAAGTATACACTTCAAAATCTGTTTGTCTTTTTTAGTTCTTCCCATATAAAATTAATACTTTTAAAATACTATAGGTGCGGTGATAATCGCACTTGGCTTTACAGTTCAAACAACCGCATATATTTCAGATGACTTTTCTGTTTCAGAGGATGGCAGTGAGCTAACTTTCAAGGTAAATGTCGGATCACCTATGGGATTTATCAGAGGTTACACAGATAAAGGAGGCAATGCGAGACCACATTATCTAAAGTTTTATTCAACATGGGGAGGCTTTAATAGCCCTCTTGGTGCTAAAAATGAATTTACACTAAAATTGGATGCAGAAGATACCGAAATATATGTTTATCACGGCAACGGTGGCTATTATTTGGCCTTAAAAAAAAATGAAGCAACCGGTAAATGGTACAGGGTTCAATAAACTGGATCTAACACAGCAAAAATAAAAAAGAGACAAAAACACTAAGCAATTCTTAGTGTTTTGTCCCTTCTGTAACCCTCGTTTTAAGTATATCCTATATCACTTAATATTATTCACTTATTATAAATTTTTTACTTCCCTTTATTTATGACTTTCCTTGCCCCTAAACCTATACAAATAACATGGCAATCCCTAATATTAAAATTGCTGTACATAACAATTTTTTCTTAAGGTTAGGCTCTTTAAAAATCAGTCCTCCTATGAGTACTGATACCACAATGGACACACTACGTAGTGGCATAGCAATAGAAATCGGTGTATTCGGCATATTCAGCCCTGCAAAATAAATACGATCCGCCAAAATAATGCATACACTCATGCCCAAAATGCTCCAACTCCACTTTAACTTAAGCGCCTCTTTCTTCACATACTTACGCCCTAAATAAGTTGCCAAATAAAACAGCATCATAAAGAACAAAAACCAAACTTGTACAATGGAACTGGTCAAACTAGCTGCCATTCCCCTAGCTATTAACGCATCTGTCACCTGACCTATGGCTATTTTATCAATCAAACTTGTAATGGCATTAAAAATTGAACCAATGACCATATAATAAAAATACTTATTTCTAAAGATATGTGTTACCTCAAATTTACCAACCTTACTAATAAAGTAATAAGCCACAAACATAATAGCAATACCTACCCATTGCATAGGCCTAAGCATTTCCCCTAAAACAATAATCCCTAATATAATTGAGAACAATGGCGTTACTGTATTAAAAGGTGTAATCACACTAATAGGCAGCTTCTGAATAGCTAAAAACATCAAGTTCCATCCCACATAAATAATTAAACTCTTAACTGCCAATAAAAAAATTGTCCCCCCACTAATAAGTACCGCATTTCGCATCTCATAACACACCAACACAAAAGATAAAATGCTATAAGCCGTTAAAACCGAAATAACCTCTTCATCCTTCAAGGCCACCTTCTTCAAAATATCCCAAACACCCAAAAAAATCCCCGCAACCAAAAACATACAAAGTGCAATCATTATCTTTCCCCTTTTCTCCTGTATCTACTTGCCCTAAATCATTTCTATATCAGCATATTATATTCAAATCCCCCTGTAAATCAATAAAATTAAAGCTAATTCACCCTACTTTTTAGCTTATAATTCCTGTTTCTCCTTTACTAAATACCTA
>CALGWE010000546.1:0-6905 GCA_937935915.1 uncultured Clostridia bacterium | reverse complement strand
TGGCACGGTCAATGAAAAGATCGCAATGAATGATATTAACTTCAGTTTAAATCCAGGTGATTTCGTAACGATTATCGGCTCTAATGGAGCTGGTAAATCTACACTTTTTAATTTGATTAGTGGTTATTTCTTATCAGACGAAGGCAGGATTTTATTAGATGGTCAAGATATAACCTTTATGCCAGAGTATAAAAGAGCAAGATATATCGGACGACTCTTTCAAGATCCGCTTAAAGGGACAGCACCATCTATGACAATAGAGGAAAATTTAGCTTTATCTTATTCCAGAAGTCAAAGTAAGCTCATAAGCTTAGGAATTAGAAAGAAGGATAAAGATTTATTTAGAGAACGTTTAGCACAACTTGATTTAGGCTTAGAGAATCGTATGAAAACTAAAATGGGATTACTATCAGGCGGGCAACGTCAAGCTGTTACTTTATTGATGAGTACACTCGTTGTACCTAAAGTTTTACTTTTAGATGAACATACAGCGGCACTGGATCCAGCTACAGCTGATAAAGTACTTCGCATTACGAAAGAAATCGTAGCAGAAAAAAATATTACAACAATGATGATTACACATAATATCCAATCAGCCTTAGATTTAGGTAATCGCACCATGATGATGGATAGTGGAAAAGTTATTTTAGATATCAAAGGTAAAGAAAGAAGCCAGTTAACAGTTCAAGATTTACTCAACTTATTTAAGAAAGAAAGTCATAAAGCATTAGATAATGATAGAATCTTACTTTCATAAGATAAAGGGATGTTACCTTATTTGAGAGGTACATTCCTTTTTTATGCTTTAATCACGTAATTAATATTACAGAGAGATTAAAAGAAAGCTAACATTAAATAACATATCTTTTGAATAAAAATACACATAGATATAATATGTTTAAAGCTATTTTAATAGGTTTTAGAAATAGATAGGGGGACAAAATGAATAAGGTTAAGAAAAACATAGTAGGTGTACTAGTAATTATATTAAGTATTTTTGCAGGAGGCTTTAATGTATGGGCTAATGATGTAGCGTCTCAGTACAAAAGTATAGGCGATACAAAACCACTACAAAGTTACGAAGAACTTATTAAAGTGTTAGATGAGAAGAAGGGATCAACAGTTGAATATGATACGGGAAGCACTAATACGCAAGATATAGCGGCATCAAGTAATGCTATAGATAATTATTCACAGACCAATATACAAGTGAAGGATGTAGATGAAGCAGATATTGTGAAAACAGATGAACGATACATATATTCTTGTATAGGGGGCAAAGAATTAGTTATTGTTGATACAAAGGATAAAATGAAACAAGTTGCTAAAATTAGTGTGGGTGATCAAGAAAAGAATTATAATATGGATAAATTCTTTTTAGATAAAGACTATTTAACCCTTGTATTAAATGGCAGTGAAGGTTCAAGATGGGCTGAAAATGATGGGAGAAATCCTTTTAAACAGTTTACTATTATTAAAGTATATAACATTAGTAATAGAAAAAATCCAACCTTAGCTAGGGAGGTAAAAATAGAGGGAAGTTTAAATGAAGTTAGAAAGGTAAAAAATCAATTATATGTAGTAACCAATAAATCTGTAGAATATTGGAGGAGTAAAACGTTATCTAAGGAAATGTTTAAAAAGGTAATTGTACCTCATTATAAAGATTCAGCAGTAAGTGATGAAGTGAAATTTATACCAGTAAAAAATATAAGATATTGCGATTGGTCAAGTTGTAGCAACTATACAGTTTTAGCTAATTTTAATATAGATGATAAAAAGCCTATAAGTTTTAATGTACTTTTAGGTGATAGGGCGAATTTGTATATGAATCAAGATGCCATTTATTTAGTAAGTAATTTGTATGACTGGGGTAGAGTATATAGCAGTAGTTCTAATACAACAGTTATTACAAAGTATGGGATATATTTAGGAAAAATAAGTTATAAGTGTGTTGGCAGTGTGCCAGGTGCAATACTCAATCAATTTTCAATGGATGCTTATAAAGGTTACTTTAGAATTGCAACAACAAGTTATATAAAGGGTGAAGAATATAATAATGTATATGTTTTAGATGATAGACTTAAAGTATGTGGTAAAGTAGAAGGACTTGCAAAGGGTGAAAGAATTTATAGTGTAAGATTTGATGGAGATCGTGGTTATATGGTGACTTTTAAAGAAATGGACCCACTATTTGTAATAGACCTTTCAAATCCTAAAGCTCCTCAAGCTGTAGGGAAACTTAAAATACCAGGTTTTAGCCAATACTTACATCCTATTGGTGAAGATTTAGTTGTGGGGATAGGACGTAGTACGGGAGAAAATATTGTAAGAGATGAAAATGGTAAGGAAAGAGTGACAGGTGTTTCAGCGCAAGGCATTAAGCTATCACTATTTAATGTGAAAAATCCTAAATCACCAGTAGAGGTGAATCATATTATTATAGGTACAAGTGGTAGTTATAGTGAAGCCTTAGAAAATCATTTAGCGGTTATGGTAGATCCTAAACGTCGTATATTAGCTATTCCAGTTATATTAGAATTTGATAAACCTGTAAAGATTACAGAAGACTATGAGGCAATGAATTTCCAAGGTGCATATGTTTTTGATGTAGAATATGGTAAGTTAGTAGGTAAAGCAAAACTAGGTCAGTTAGATGCTAAGACAAGAAAGTACGTTCCTAATTATAGATATACAGAGTCAAGAGTATGTTATATAGGTGATAAAATATATTACTTATATAATAATCAAATTAATCAATATGATATGAGACTATTTGAATGTAAAGATGTACTTGTATTAGATCAATAAATTTGATTGTAAGATATTAGAAATTCATAATTTCAAGGTAAGGGAAGCATATAATAAGTCTAGACTAATCCTAGCACATAAATTAAGTTTTAAAGCTTAACTATGTGCTAGGATTTTTTGATGGTAGATTATGATAGGGGGAATAGAAATGGCAGTTATTTATTGTTTTTCATCAACAGGAAATAGTTTATATGTAGCAAAGGGCTATTATTTAAATTATGGAAAAGCCATTAAGGCTGTGGAAAATTATACTGTAAGTTATAAGGTAGATGATACACAAAAAGTAGAAGATAACCTACAAAATAAATTAGGCACAATATGTACAGAAATCAAGAATTAATTGCATTTGAACAGAAATCCACAGATCAAGATGAATAATTAAAAAATCTGTAGATAAGTTTAGGTTTAAAAATAGAAAATGTGTATAACTTTTGGAATTAAGATTGTGAGTTATAAATTTGAAAAAAGAACATCTGTTAAGTTTTGATTTTTAATAAACTACATATATTTACATTGATATCACCTGTTTCTATAATGAAGAAAAAAGAACAGGTGATATTTTTATGCAGACACAAAAAGATGAAATAAGGGAAGAAATTCTAGCCGTAGCTGAAATAGAATTTTTAAATAAGGGCTTTAAAGGGACATCTATGCGAACTATTGCAAAAAAGGCAAATACGACATTGGGGAACATTTATAATTACTTTGAAAGTAAGGAAGCAATCTTGGAAGCAGTCATGGGACATGTACCAGAAGCTATAGAAGAAATGATGGTTAAACATGAGGAGATGGAGGTTACAGAGCAGATTTCAATACAAGAAATGCTTAGTCAAATAGAAGAAGTAGGAGCAGAAGCTTTTGGATTTGATATTTTGTTAAGCAGGCCTTTCGTTGTTTTAATGGAAGGTTGTAAGGGGACTAAATATGAGACATATAGCAAACAGTTTTATGAAATTGTGGCGCATCATTTAGGAGAGCATTTAGGAAATGGACAGGAATTAATGGGGGATGTGATTAGTCATTCTTTTATTACAGCACTTTTATTTATTGGTAAAAGTAAGGTGAGTTTAGAAGAGAAGAAAAAGACATTTTTAAAGTACATAGAAATGATTATATTAGGTATTTTAGCTAGCCAGATGCAAGGGGAATAAGTAAAGAGGGTTCATAAATAGGAAATGGAGATGGAAGTTATGGGAGAAAGTACAGCTATTATCAGGGTGGATGATTTACATTTTACTTATAAAAAGGGACAGGGAGAAATCTTAAAGGGGATTAATGTGGAAATTGCTAAAGGTGAAATATTTGGTTTTTTAGGGCCATCAGGTGCAGGAAAAAGTACATTGCAAAAAGTCTTATTAGGCTTATTAAAAGGCTATAGTGGTAGCAGTAAAGTGATGGGTTATGAGACTAATAAGATTAAGGCGGACTTTTATAACAAGATTGGTGTAGGTTTTGAATTACCGAATTTATATGAACAACTTACCTTAGAAGAAAATCTAAAAACCTTTGCAGGATTATATGAAAATCCAGGAGATATTGAAGCGTTACTTGAAGAAGTAGGGTTATATCCACATCGTCATAAAAAGGTAAATGAAATTTCAAAAGGGATGAAGATGCGACTTAACTTTTGCAGAGCCTTGGTAGGGCAGCCGGAATTATTATTTTTAGATGAGCCGACTTCGGGACTTGATCCTAATAATACTAAGGTGATTCAAGATAAGATTTTAGAATATAAGGCTAAGGGGAAAACAGTTGTGTTAACAACTCATAATATGAACTTTGCAGAAGAAATCTGTGATCGAGTAGCCTTCGTAGTGGCAGGCCAGATTAAAGAAATAGGTCAGCCAGAGGCTTTAAGGAGAAAGCATGGAGCATACAAAGTAAAAGTAACACTAGATAAAGAAGAAAAGCTATTTGAGATGGAAGGGTTAAATCAAAATAAGGAGTTCATAAATAGCTTAGCAAAATGCAAAAGTATTGATACAGTGAAGCCATCTTTAAGTGAGATATTTACACAAGTAACAGGGAAGATATTAGTTTAGATAAGGCATTGAGGGGAAATAGAAGCGGAAAATCTCAGAGAAAATATATACGTTAAGAAGGTATAAAAAGAGGGGAGTAATTGAAATGAAAACTTTAAAATGGATTGTTCATGAAATGCGGTTGCAGTGGAAAAATGGGCTTTATTATGTATATGCTTTGATTGCCTTTTTATATATGTTTGGCTTAGGCTATGTGCCACAGGGTTATAAAGAAGCAGTTAGCACTGTACTCGTTGTAACAGATCCTACTTTTTTAGGCTTAATGTTTGTAGGGGCTTTGATTTTATTAGAGAAAAATCAAGGTATTCCAAAAGGGATTGGTATCAGTCCTTTAGGGGAAGCAGGCTATATATGGGGCAAGGTATGTTCACTGCTCATTATTAGTTTATTAACTTCCCTATGTATTTTGTGGGCTGGAAGAGTCAACATTAAAGTGCATCAAGTCTTGGGGATATTAATCAGTGCAGGCTCATTTACTTTAATGGGCATTATTATAGGAAGCTATGTGAAGAATATTAATCAGTTTTTGATTTGGTGTGCAGTCATTTGCATTCCTTTAGGTGTACCAGTCATTGCTTTTTATTTTAGGGACTGGGGCAATTGGCTCAGTATCATACCAACTTATGCGTTACTTCATTTAATGTATGCAAAAGTAGTTAATGTGGGTGTTTTAGTGGATTTCGTTAGCTTAAGTTTATGGGGCATAGGCATGTACCTTATAGCTAAAATGAGCGTACGTGAATACATTTTTATAAGGTAAGAAGGAGGTAGTGAGATGATCAGTACATTATTAAAAAATGATATGAGATATATGAAAAAAGATCCTATGATGATAATGACATTATTCCTACCTTTTATCTTAATCATTGTTTATCAAGGGCTTGTAAATGGATTACCTATAATCTTTGGAGAAATTGTAAAATCATACATTTCTTTTTATGAAAAACCACTACAATATGTGATGATTACAATGGGGAGTAGTATGCCAGGGGTAGTTATGTCCCTACGCATTTTAGATGATAAGGATGAGCATATGTTAGCCTTTTATGCCATCAGTCCTTTGAGATTGAGTGGGTATTTTCTTTATAGGAGTATAGGCAGTAGTATTGTAAGCTTTTTAGCAGCTATTATAGCCTGTTTAGGGATTATGGGAAGTGTACCTATTGGATTTGTGGGATATGTGACAGCTTTAGGAGTATTATTAACCCTTGCTATAGGAATTCTGGCAAAGAATAAATTACAAGGTATGGTATGTATGAAACTGACAGGTATAGTAGTCATCTTGCCATGCATTAGGCTTCTGGGGGAAAATGAAATGAACTGGATTTTGAAATGCCAGCCTTGGGATTATGCTTATCAGCTCATGATGCAAGAGGGTGTAAATGCTATAAATAGTGGGCTTTATGTGGGATTGATAATCGGAGTGTGTTTATTATTATTACGTAGAGTTAAATGGGTTTATTGAGATTGGTAAAATTTTATTTGGAAAGTTTGTTATAATAAACATAAAAACAACTAATAAGTAGGAGTTACAAATGAAAATAGAATTAATATGCGTTGGTAAACTAAAAGAGAAGTATTTAGTACAGGCAATTGATGAATATAGTAAACGTTTAAGCCGTTACTGTAAATTAAATATCATTGAACTTGCAGATGAAAAAACACCAGATAATGCATCAGAAAAAGAAGAGTTACAAATCAAAGAAAAAGAAGGGGAAAAAATCCTTTCAAAAATCAGTGACAGTGCTTATGTAGTAGCCTTAGACTTAGGTGGCAAAATGCTTTCATCAGAAGAACTTGCAGCCTTCATGGCAGACTGTGGTGTACGCGGAAATAGCCACATCGTATTCGTTATCGGCGGATCACTTGGTTTATCAGACGCCGTAAGAGCAAGAGCAAATTATAAATTATGCTTCTCAAAAATGACATTCCCACATCAACTCTTTAGAGTAATGTTATTAGAGCAAGTGTATCGAGGATTTAGAATTAATAATAATGAACCGTATCACAAGTAAGTGCGAACTTTACCAAAATTGGATATATAAATGAAAG
>CALGWE010000545.1:0-28067 GCA_937935915.1 uncultured Clostridia bacterium | reverse complement strand
GTTTATAAACAGGAAGAAGTTAAATTCGTGAATTGGAAAATTGATTTATCGAAGTTGAAGTGGCACTTTAAAAACAATAAGAAGGTAAGTTTTATTAACTGTGAATTTATTGGAAAAACCAATTGCATGTTTTTTGAAGGAAGCAATTGTATAGAATATCGTAATTGTAAGTTTAAAGGCTTTGAAAATCGAGTGTTTACAGCTGCGGGCTGTATAGAGGTGGATATAATGAATTGCCAATTTGAAGAATGTATATATATAGCTGAAAGCAGTGCCTCAAGCCGTTATGGTGGTGTTTACCAGATTTATGAAAAGGGAACAACTACTTCAAAAGATGAAAGAAAAGTTATGATACAAGACTGTACTTTTAAGGAATGTGGTATGTGGCATAAAAGAGGCAGTAATTATATGGATTATATAATTGGGGAATCGTCTATTAGACAGTATGTGTCTAATACTGCATTTTATAATTGTTTAGGATACGATACTGGTAGTAAATATGAAACCGCTAGTAAATACATGTTTAATAATTTAACTCTTAAGGATTGTGTGCGTACAAATAGTGGTAATCTTTAAGTTACTTTCAAAGTAGACAAAAGTTGTCTATCTTAAATATTATAATTAATCATAAGAGACTAGAAAGAATGACGAAAAAGGTCGATATATAAAATATCGTAAACTACATAAAAAGGAATGTGAAAATGAAGTATTTAAACACTAATGCAAAATTTAAATGTAGTAATTTTGTGATTCCTACAGCTACTTTAAAAGCTATAAGTATGGGCAATGTCAAAATTAATGGTCAAACTGTGCTTACAGAAGCTACAAAATTAGCTAATATGGGCCCCAATATGTGTCGAATGCAGCAGCCACAGCCTGGAGTATATCTGCCTTGTATCTTGACTAATCAAGGACCTTGGACACAGACATCAATAAAAGTAAAGTACAAAGGGAAAAGCATGTTAACAGAAGCATCTTGTACTAATTGTATGAGTTTTGGCGGCAAAATCACTGTAGATAAAACAACTACAGTAGGAATTAAAGTGGTTGTTAGTAAAGGCATAGATAACAGCTTTACAAATGCGGCAAGTAGTACAGGAGCAGTAGAAAGCAGTAGTCAGAAACTCATAAAGCAAGCTTCACCATCAGGAAAGTTCGAAACCAAAGAAAAAGCAGTGGGAGCTGACAAAGCAGATACATCTTTAAGACAAGATGCAGCCTTAAAGATAAATGAAGCAAAAAATAGCTTTTGTCCAATGTGTGATAAGGCAAATACATGCGGTTATCATATGGCAGATAGTAATGTAGACAATGATTCTGGTAAACTGCGTAGAAATATGAAAGCAGCAGGAATGTTGGAGGATTCTCTTTTAGAATCCAATGATTATGGGATTGCCGCTCATCATATTATCTCGGGGAATAATGTATTCCGCCGACATACGGAGCTAGTTAAGCTTGCGAATTTCTATGGCTATGATATTAATAATGCTCAGAATGGTATTTATTTACCAATGAATCCAAGTACGAGAGGAACTGAAAATCCTAAGTTTAGTGAGCAGACAACAGTGTATAAAGTAAAGACAGCTTATGAAGTGATGGATTTAACTGGTAAGCAGTGGCATGTAGCGGGACATGACTATAGGCTAGGAAAAGCTTATTTAAAAAGCTGTGAGCATGAGCTTAAAAATTATGTCCAAGCCTTAAATGAACAACTCATTATAGTAGAAACGAAGCTTTATGAAAGAAAGCAGTGCCGCTATAATCCAAAAGCCAAAGAACAGTTCTTTGCATTAATGCATGAAGTAGAAAAGACAGTAAGAAAGAAACTAGATGCATTTAAGGAAAATCCTAGAAAAAGTAAGCCGTTTTATGTATCAGAAGTAGCCCTTTCTTATGCATTTGGACTTCCAGAAACAATGAAGTTTATAGCATTAGAGAGATTAGAAAATGGTACCTATGCACAGCAATATAGATTAGAACGTAAAAAGGGGATTATTGTGTTTAACCTTACAAAAGAAATGAATTATAGTCCTGAAAATCCAAAGGAAGTTATCGAGTTTATTAAATGGAGTGGGAATGTAAGACATTTCATTATGTGTAGTGAAGGAGAACCAAAAGAGATATTACCTTTCACAGAAGAAAATGTAATCTATATGCCTAAAGCAATTCCAGATACCATGTCCCACTTATATAGTAATAAAAATACAATTTATGCTTTTTTAAGGGAGTCACAAGTAACCTATAACTCCCCTATACAAGTTATTAAAAAGAGACTTGGGGAGGTGAATTAACATAAACGAATTTTATATTTTAGCAGCTTTGGATCATGCAGAGGAATATGTCACACTAGATGATTCAATACAGGAACTTAAAAGGGGATGCTTAAATTCAGAGTTTCAGTTCTTAGATAAAGCGCCTTTAGAAGTGGGTGTAGTTGATGAAGGAGGTATTGAGTTCCCAGATTTTATTTATCAAAATCATATCCCATTAATATCTGACCGCTTTAAAGCTGTCCTAGATAAGTTGCAAATAGATAACCTATTTTATAAAAAGATTTATATTACCTGTGAAATAACAGGTGCAAGGGAAATTTATTGGTTGGCTTTACCGCCACGTATTAATTGTCTCAATTATGATAAGAGTATAGTTAATGAAGTACTTGGTTATGCTGAAGAGATTGTGATAGATGGCAATAATGTGGGTAATTATCATATCTTCAAATTGCAAGGAGTAAGCAATCAAGAAATTTATATTACAAAGGATTTAAAAGAAATATTAGAAAAACAAAATCTAGAAGGTGTTGTTTTTTATTCATATTAATTTAGGAGGAGTTAGAAATGCCATTAAGTAGATTTGGACAGACTTATAAAACTATTTTATTTGAAGAATTTAAAATTGAAGGAGCAGCTAATCTTTATCAACTTTTAAAATTTGGTGACGTAGAAAAAGCTGATGAATTCACTGAAAAACTTAAAGAACTTGAAGTAAGAAGTTATGCAGAGTTCTTAGAAAAGTTTAAGCCTGTTATTTATGAAATGTTTGTACCAGGTGAAAATGGATTTGAAGTTAAATATACTTTAGAAAAACCAGAGTTTTGTCAGTATCAAGAAGTAGATATCACAGAACATAGTTTTTATAAATCTATGATGGACTTATATGTTAAAAAGGGAGCAAGTGGTGTAAGTAATAATGAATTTAATTATGATGATATCAGAAGATTCCTAACACCAGAGAGTGAAATGCGTGCAGCACAACAAATGAGAAGAGACTTAGAGTATAACTACAAAGAGTATCTTAAGTTAGAAGAAACAGGCTTACCAAGTATGGAAAAAGCTAAATATGTAAAAAACATTCAAAGCTTAAGAAAACAAATTGTAATGAAGTATAAAGAAAGACCTTTAGCACTTATTCCACTTGCGTTAGCAGATACAGAAGTTAAGTTAAACTTATTAACAAATGGTAAAGATAATAGTGTTCAAAATGTAAGTGAAGCACCAAAGATGATTGGTGGCAGCATTGCTTATGATGATCAAGGGGACATTATGTGGATTGAAAGCCATGATGTAAGTATAGAGGAGCAAGAAAAAGAAGAAAAACAAACATTAGCACTTGCTAATTATATACGTAAAGATTTTAATCAAAATGCACCTGAAGCAATGCGTAATTCTGAGTTTATGGCAAACTTAGTTGTATCAAACTATGCTGAAGCAAAGGTTATGAAAGTAGAAAGCATTGAAGAATTAGAAGCTAAGAAAAGTACATATCAAGCAATCTACAAACAATCACAAGAAAGTCTTATTCAAGCAATTTCAGCAGTAATAGAAAAATTACTTGCAGTACAAGTATTCTTTGAACATGCATCAACTAATGGCAAATTAGAAACACCATTAATTATTGCCAACTGTAAAGCAGACCAACTTGTGCAACCAGGAATTAAAGAAAAATTAAGAGAATACCTTATGCATTTAAGTGAACATGAAGATAAAAGAGTATGGTTTGCTATTTTGCCAGCTATTCAAGGTAATGAAGAAGAAGTTGCAGATATGATGGATATATCTTTAGATGATGATTTAGACATGGATTTAGATATGTCATCAGATACAGGTAGCAAAAATAATGGGCTTATTCACTTACAAACAGCTAAAGCATTATTAGAAGTATTAAAAGAAGCAAAAGTAATGACTTTCTTTAACTTCAAAGCAAATGAAAATACAGGTTTCTTAAATCTAACAGCAGAGAAAGTAAGAGAGTACAAGACAGCAGTAAAAGGTATTAATAGTGAATATGCAGTATTTACATATCCTAATTTCACATTATTACCTAAAAAAGAAGGAGTAGCACAAATTGGTGTAAATCAATGGGGAGAAGCAGTATTCTTAAACTTACCAGGTATTTACTTAGATTCTGCTTATGTAGCTTGTGCACTTACAGTAGCGTATCAACAACCTTCATATCTAAAAAATAAAGGATTTAAAACAAGAGACAATAATCCAGGGGTACGTTTTAACTTAGAAGAAGAAACAAATAGTAAGACATTACTTACAAAGCTCAATCGTGAGACAGCACTTAAATGGTCTAAAGAAGCTGAACAAGAAATTATTAAAGATCGTTTTGGATTTACATTCTGCTCAAATAAAGTGTACTTCAAAGATGAACTTATTAATAATATTTATGTATTTAATGCAAGAACGTTAGCAAAAGATTCAGGTAATGCAGATGTCTATAAACCAATTTATAAAACATTAACTAAAGATTTTGTAGGTCTTTATTTAAACAGTGAGGGTAAGGTAACACCAGCGTCAATTAGAACATTTTTAGATACTAAGGTTAAGAAATGGAAAGCTGAGACTAACGTTGAACGTTATGGTGACATTGCTAATAATATTTTACAAGCAGAAGATGATATTGATTATATTGAAGAGAGAAAAGCTTTATCAATTAAGTTTGGCAAAGAAGATGAAATTTTACAAATTGAAGTAATAGAAGATTAATTTAAAAATATAGAGAAACTAAGGAGGATGTAAGATGTTAGTATATGAAGTAATTATTGAAGGACCAGAAGTAGAAGAAATTAAACTAGTAAATAAAGAAATTGATAGCGTAGAAGTGAAACTTGATTCAGAAAAAGATCATGCTTTTGACCGTGCAAATGATATGGTAGGACAAATAAGAATCAAAGGAAGTATTTTACCAGAAGGTAAAACTAAAACAAAAAATCTCTTTAAATGGACATTAGATACAGAAAAAGCAAAAGTATATAGAACAGTTACAGTTCAAATCAAAGAAGATGAATACAACTTATTACGTGAATATAAATTCGACAATGCTTTCGTAGTAGATTACACTGAAGAATTTGGTACAGGTGGTAAAGAAACAAGAGATAACGGTAAATATGAAATTCTTATTTCACAACGTCAAGTAAACTTAGATCAAATTCAAATTTATGATAACTAGGAATTAGCATATGAATATAGAAGGATTAAGTAAGTTAGCGACTATTACAGAGTTTTATCTTATTAAAGCGGTAGATGCACATACATATTGCAAATTTAAGGTACGCACAACAGAAGATGAGCCTTTCTTGAAAAAGAAATTAGGTGATACAGTTAATATTAAACTTCAGGAACGTGACCTTTTATATGGAACAATAGAAACATTTAGTGTAACTGAAACCTTCTCAGAAACATGGATGGAGGTAGAATTATATTCTACCTCCATTTATGAAGATAGAGAAAAAAAGGTACGTGTTTTTCAAAATACCAACAAAACTTATAAAGATGTATTAGAGAGTTTAAATAGTACATCATTAGAAATCAAAGTAAAGGGGAAAGAGGGAGATGGTGTCATTAGTTCACTAGTCTTTCAAGTAGAGGAAACAAACTTTGAGTTTATTAAACGTATTGCAAAAGAAATAAATGCCTATGTCTTTGTTGAGGATTTAAGTTATGGGGCACCGTACTTAGAAATAAGTAGACAGCGAGCAGGACAAGAAAAACAAATTCCTTTAAAACATGTGAAGCAATATACATGTAAAAGAGGCATAAATGGTGAAGAAGTTTCTATAGCCTTAGAAGAATTTTTAGAACTAGGGCAACCTGTAAGTTTAGAAGGAAAGTCTTATGTTGTAACACAAGTAGAGATAGAAATGCAAAGAGATGTGTATAAGAAACACTATAAACTGAGTGAAAAAGATTACACAGTTATGCAAAAGATAGAATCTATAGCATATGAGTTTGAAGCAAAAGTAGTGGCAAATAAAGATTCAGAAGGACTAGGTAGACTTCAATTAGATTTTCAATTAGGTAAGGTAGAG
The DNA here is from genome assembly GCA_937935915.1 of uncultured Clostridia bacterium. Taxonomy (GTDB): domain Bacteria; phylum Bacillota; class Clostridia; order Lachnospirales; family Cellulosilyticaceae; genus Cellulosilyticum. The sequence continues at coordinate 21,754 of CALGWE010000545.1, read as the reverse complement.
GAAAAAGAAAGTACCAATAGGGTATGGATTCCATATATGACGCCTTATGCAGCTGCTACAGGAGGCATTGTCTTTTTACCAGAAGTAGGAGATATTGTCCGTGTACAAGTAATGGGAGAATATGTCGTTGCCACAGGAATGGTGCGTAAAGAGGCTGTACCTAAGGAATTTAGCAAAGCACAAAATAAATATATAGTAAGTCCGTTAGGAAGAAGCATTGCTTTAACAGAAGAGGGCATTATACTTCAAACTAAAGGTAGTGAAATGTGCTTAAGTGATGAGGGCATTACATTAAAAGTAGGGAATAATAAAGTTTTACTCAATGAAAAAATATGTTTAGTAGAAGCTGAAGGCATAGAGCTTGTTGCAAAAGGAAAGATGAAAATAAAAGCAGATAGTGATGTTTCAGTAAGCGCAGGAACAGTAAAAATAAAAGGCAGCAGCGGTGTGGAATTAGGCTAGTAGGGGGAAAGAATGAATCAGCCAGATTTAAAACAACTTATTGAAAAAAGTAGACTAAATGAAGAACAAAAGGAACTTTTTAATGATGTATTTTCCGCTCTTATAAAAGAGCATAACAAGGTTATAGAGAATATAAAACAAGACATTGTAAACGAAAAAAAACAGGAACAAGCAATTCCTAGTATTTATACGCTGCTTGTACCACGTACGGAAGTACATTCTTTAAATAAAGTTGGTTTTGAAGAAGTGGTACCGTATAAAGATCTTTTAAGTTATGCAGCAGTTTATGATGAAGCAGTCTCAGATTTAGAGACGAATATAAGTAGAGGCCAAGCGCAAAGTGGATACTATGATACAGCTTTTCTAATGTGTAAATATAGTGAGGTAGAAGGATATTTAAATCAGACATATCAGGGTGTAATCCAAGATAAGAATGGGGAAGAACACCAAATTACTTATTGCTTGTATTTTAATCCTTTGGTACTTGAAGCAGAGAAGGAGCTTATCAAGTTAAGTGAACAATATTGTTTTAAAGCACCAGTTCTTTACTCGCCATTAGGAAGACGTATGGTAGATATTTATATTAATAAAGTAGAGCTAAAAGAATGGACAAATGTAGATCTAAAATTAGAAGCAAATGGTCTAGAAAAGGTATTAAAAACTGATCACACTTTAATGTGGAATGTTAAAGCAGAAGTTATAGAAACTTCACGTAAAATTAGAAAGCCTTATAAAGGACAAGAGAAATTCTATCATCAATTTGATATGGAAGAAGGCGCCTATTTATTTTGCAAAGAAAAAGTAGATGAAATTAGTCTAGTAGATATGCGAATGGAGATTATTGCAGAAGAATATATACCTGAATTTAAAAAGATAAGTTTTCAGGTAGTAGATGAGGAGCTTATACCACAAGAATTCTTTAGTAATAAGATTAAACAGCATTATCTAGATAAATTTAAGTTACGTACAAAGAGCGATATTCGTTATGTGATTAATATATTTGAAAATCCTCAGCTTAACTTTGAGTTAGAGGATATCAGTATGAATCCAGAAAACAAAGTGAAGATTAATCGTTATACGAAACAACATAGCTATTATGCTACAAACTATGCATATTTTGGTGCTAAGAATAGAGGCATGGTTTATTTAAGTTTTAGTGGGGACGTAGATAACATCTATTTTGAGGATTATGCGAATTACATTTTAGCAAATCTGAGTTTTGAGTATCCAGAACATACGTGGGTAGGTGTATATGCATGAGTTATATCTGGGAGAACTATAGAGAAGAAAACGAATACAAAATTGCTAGAGAGAGATATAGCCCTTACTTAGAAGTGTGGGAAGATAGGGAACTATCAAATCATTGTATTGAAGTAAATGTTTTAAATAGATTTTTTCCTATATTTGAAAAGCTTATGGAGCAAGAAGAAACAGATGATAGCAAAGATATAGCTAATTTATTAATACACTTTTTAGCACAGCTAGATCATGAAAAAGGTGTACATACTCAGGCTTTATGCCTACAAATTATAGAAGAAGAAATCCAAACAGGATACTTCGGGAACTTAGTAAAAGAAGCATATATAAAGTTAAATACCAAAGAACAAAAGATCATTTTAGAAAGTATTTATAACATGAATAAGATGGACGGTAGAAAGCTTGTCTTTATGGAAGCTATTAAACGCATCTTTAATGGATGTGCTATTTATTATAGAAAAAGTGAAGAGACTTTTATTTTATATTTGCAAGAAACAAAAACAGCAGAAAATGAAGCGAAATTAGCTTTAATAAGGGAATTGTTTTTAGATTTTACACACCGTTTAGAAACTGTATGGGAACATCATATGGGTGTAATAGAAGTAGCAAATACAATGCATATTGGTGAAATATCAATTTATTAGGGGGCAAAACAAGTGGGAAAAGAAATAGGCATAGATTTAGGGACAACCAATACTGTTGTTTCTTATATAGATAAGAAAAACAAACTTAAGAGTTTAAAAGTATCAAATAAGGTAATCATTCCATCAGCAGTTTTTTTCAATTCAGAAGATGAGTGGGTTATTGGAAATGAAGCTATTGAAAGAGGAAAGCAAAATGTAAGTGCTTTTGTAAGTAACTTCAAAGCAACTATGGGTGACCGTAGTTATAAACATCAAATTACTGCAGAAAATGGTGACCGCTTTAAGATTCCTTCAAAAGAAGTGGCGATGTGCTTCTTAGTAAAAGTTATAAAAGCTATTGAGACACGCCTGATTAAGGAATTTGGTGTGGAAGAAGGATTTGTTGAGAAGGCAGTTATTACTGTACCAGCTAAGTTTAGTTCAACAGAGAAAGAAGCTACTAAATGGGCAGCACTAGAAGCAGGTCTTAGAGATGTAAAATTAGCCGCAGAGCCAACAGCAGCAGCTATTGCTTATCAGAGAGAAAGCGGCGAAGAAGGCAAAAACATTCTAGTATATGACTTTGGTGGAGGAACCTTTGATGTTTCTATTTTACGAGAAAAGGATGGTACATTCACAGAGATTGCAACTGGTGGAGATAAAACATTAGGTGGTAATAAGTTAACAAATCATATTGTAGAGTTCTTATTAGAAGCTATTGAAGATGATTTCGATTTAATGATGCCTATGGATGAAGAAGACTTTGATGAGGAAGATAGTGGGATTTCTGAAGAAACATATAAGAGAAATATGCAGGCTATTAGAGATGCTGCTAACAAAGCAAAAGAAAAGCTTTCTTCTGAAGATGAAGCGGAAATGGATATTGATTTATTATTACCAGGAGATGAGCCTGTTAAATACAATGAGATTTTTACAAGAGCCAATGTAGAAAAGTTCATGGCAAAAGATATCAAGCGAACAGTAGAAATCACAATGAATGTTTTAGAAGAAGCAAAGAAAGAAAATATAGATGAAGTAGAAGAAATCGTTTTAGCCGGTGGTAGTTCTCAAATTCCTATGGTACGTGCAGAACTAGAAAAAGCTATGGATATGAAAATCAAATTTGCAGATGATGTTTCTACACTCATTTCAAAAGGTGCAGCAACACTTGCAAGCTTTAGCTTTAGTGAAGGCTTAACAACTATTGCAAAAACAAATGTGGAGCTTGGAATAGAAGTAGCACAAGGCGCAAGCTTAAGTGTATTTGAAAAACTTATTGATGTAAATACAGTACTTCCTTATAAAACAAAACAACGTTATAACTTAAGAGAAGATGGACAACAACGTCTGGAAGTTAAAATCTTTGAGAGGGATATCAAAAACTATCCAAATGCAAGACGTGTATTTGATAAGGGAATTGAACAAATTGATGTACTCATTATTTCTAATTTACCAGATGGGCTTAAGAAGAATGATACGATTGTAGAAGTCACTTTTGATGCACAGGTAGATGGCTCTCTTAATGTAACAGCTGAAATTATAGATTGTAAAACAAATTTAGCGATTAAGGATGGAAATATTCAAGTAAATAAAGAAAGTAATTTGGAGTAGATGAATATGAACGGGCAAATGATTTTACAAGATATTAAGAACTTCTTAAAAGATACAGAGCACTATAAGGTAAAGGTGTATGAATATAGCATACAAGCTAAGGAAGAAGAAAACAAAAGCGCTATAGAGAAAGAGAACACTAGAAATCCTATTGAAGTTTTCAAAATCGAAGATACAAAGGTTATTCCCTTTGATTTTTATACTATAGAAGATGGCTTACAAAGAGAAGCTGCTATAGAAGAGAGGATTAAGAAACTTAGAGCTACTCATGAGATTATGGCATATTTACAAGAAAGTCAAAGTGAGCAAAAAGGACAATATATTAAGCTATTAGAGAAATATAACAAAGGTTTAGAGAAGTTCATAGATTTTGATGCCACATTAGAAGTAGAAGAAGAAACTTCGGAAGATTTAACAGCAGATTTCGCATCGTTACTAGAAGATAAGTTTATTAATTTATTTATGGTAGGACTTTATAGAAGTTTAAAATATGCCAAAAATGAGGAAACAGAGTTATTTGCTAAAGGTTTCATTGAAAAGATAAATACTTATCTTAGAGACAATGGTATTTATACAAGAAATATAGTAGTGGGTAATAAATTACAAGATAAAGATTATGAAGATATGATTAATATCCCAAGAAAGACAGAAATACAGGAAGAACATGAATTAATTACAGAGGTTGAAACATTACCTTATTACGTACGTTTCTTAGATATAGATGGTGAAGAAGAGCAGATTTGTATTAAAGGAAGATGTTATAGCCTATCTAACAAAATGAAATAGAGTGAGGATGTGGAACAATGAAAGGACTTTTATTATTAGGCAGAGTGCTTTCTTATGGCGTATTAGGCGGAGCTTGTGTTTATTATATATATTTAGATAGACAAAATAGAAAGCATATTATAAGACTAAAAAATAATCAAGAAGAACTTAAAAAGTATAAAGTATCAGCAGAGAAAAAGTTTAAAGAAGCCCAAGTCATGGCTGAGCGTTATGAAGAATTAGCGAGAAGTTATAATACGGTTGCAAATCGCTTAAAACAAACTGAAATGCAGTTAGCACAGGCAAGAGAAGAGATAAGTCATGAAGTTGCTCAAGCCTCAGAAGAGATGGCACTTAAGCAAGCCTTAGAACAAGAGCGTCAAGAAAATGCCAGACTAAGAAATGAAATGGCTACAATAAGCCAAAGGGTGATGCAGTTAGAAGCACAAAATAAACAGCTTCAACAAGAGGTGTATGAAGATTCTAAGGCAAAATCAATCTTAGCTGATAAAGAGAGAGAGAATATTTATCTAAGAGAGCAGCTTAATAAGGCTTTAGAGAAAAATAGTTATTTAGAACAGAGCTATACAAAGCTACAACAAGAATCTTCGGCACCAAAAGTAGTAAATATACCAACGCATTCTGTAGCGACTAAACCGCAAATAGTTCAGCCAGTAGAAAATAAAGTAGTACAAGATAAGAAGGTGGAAAGCAGTAAAGTTAGTATTCAAAGCTTTAGCTTACCATCACAAGAAAGATGCTTATTTGTAGGCGATATTGCACAGGTTGAAGCGGAAATGAAAAGCGTACAAGATGTGACTGCACTGATCCAGTATTTAACGAATAGTGAGTATAAAGAAGCACCAACATTTCTTAGAATCATTGAGAAGTATGAAAAAGAGCTTAAAAAGGCTTTTGATAAGGTGGACTTAGAAAATGAGGATGAAGAAGAAATTTCAGGTATAGTAGCTAGTCGATATGCAACAGTATTAGAACGTTATTTCTTAGAAAAATTGATGGTAGCAATTTATAGAGGGATGAAAAGTACACAAGATGCTTTTTATGAGTCGCTATTAAAAGAAGTTAATGCTTACCTTACAAAAAGTGGGGTATACACACGTGAAGTTGTAGTAGGTAACACTACAAAAGAAGAAGATTATAGTGATATGAAAATCTTCCCACGAAAAACAGAAGACGCTAAGAAGCACAATCGTATTGAAGAGGTAGAAATGCTGCCTTATTACATAAATTATATGAATGATTTAGAGGAGTTTGATCAGATCGCTATACGAGGTGAGATGATTGTACTATCAAATAAATTGAAGTAACTAGAGGGGACAACATGGAAGATAAAATGCTTGTAGGGATAGACTTTGGAACTTGTAACATCAAGGTCTCTAAATGGAACAATAAAAAGGGTACAGCAATACCTGTTAAGCTTGAAAAAAATCAAAATCTAGCAGATGCCATTACACCGAATGTTATTTTGTATAAAGAGAAAGAGCCTGTAATAGGGTTCACAGCTCAAAATACAAATGAACATGAAGAAAATCAAGTTGTTTATATAAAACGTAAGTTAGAAACAGAAAACTGGGTACAATACATTCCTAACTTAGGAAAAGAAGTAGGTGCAATTACTGTAGCAAAGGATATCTTTACTAAAGTAAAAGCGATTGTTTGTGAACAAAATGGTGGTGATATGCCAGATGAGGTGGTTATTACAACACCAGTTTGTTATTCAGAGATGCAGAAGGCAAGAATTCTAAAAGCAGCTACTGAAGCAGGATTCAATGTATCGGAAGTCATTACAGAACCTTTAGCAGCTATCTTTTCTATAGAAGATTACTTTGAAGATGAAGAGGTAGAAGAGAACATAATTGTCTTTGACTTTGGTGGTGGTACATTAGATTTAAGCTTATTTTCAATAGAAAATGATGGCGAAAATAATATGACACTTAAAGTACTTGCTTCAAATGGACTAAAATATGGCGGAGTAGACATTACAGAAGCTATTTATAATCAAATCATAGTGCCTAATTGCAAGCATATTTTAGAAAGTTTATCTGAAGAAGATGCGAAAGATAGTAAGGCTGAAATCTTCAAATTAGTAGAAGACCTTAAACAAGAATTGTTTATCGATGATGAAGATGAGGTAGAAACCTTTAAGATTTTAAGAGATGGTTCAAAGGTAGAGCTTTCACTTAGCAGACAGCAAGTTTATGACATTCTTGAGCAGCATGAGCTTAAGTCTCGAATTTATGACCTTATGGATCAGCTTATAGAAGATGCTAGATTAGATAAAGAAGACATTACAAAAGTTAAGCTAGTAGGAGGAACTTCGCGTATAGATTATTTCCAAGAGCTCTTATATAGTTACTTTGATGAAAATGATGATATTTTGGATTTAGATGATTTAGATAGCGATGAAACTTACCGTGCTGTAGCAGATGGCTCTGTAAGATATTTAAGCTTTATCACAGAAGAAGAAAGTACATTAAGTTTTCAAAACAAAATTGCTTTCAGTGTAGGAACAGAGTATCAAGGTAAGTTTGATCCATGCATTACTAAGAATGCAAAGTATGGTTACATTTCACCAAAGAGACCATTAGATTTATCAGCTTATAAAGAAAGAAAAGCAGCATTTAAGGTTTATCAGTTATTTAATAAGAAAAGAAATATTGCGATAACAGACGAAGAAGTCATTTATATTGGATGCTTTGAAATAGATAAAAGTAAGTATCAAGCTTCTACAATTAGTTATGAAATGCAAATTAGTAAACAAGGTGAAATATTAGGTAGATTTTATGATATGGATGAAGATAGTACTCCAATTTTGATACAAGAAGAAAAAATTAAAATAGAGGTATAGTACATGAACAGTGAAAAAAATATGACTCACTTAAGTGAAACTCAGTTAAATGAGCTTAAAACACATGGCTTAGACATTATTGACTACATGAGAAAAGAGATATTTGAAGCAAGAGCTAAGCAAGCAAGAGATGCAAAAGTGGTAGATGAAGTAAAAAGTTATATGACAAAAATGATGGCAGCTATAGAACAGGGGAAATAGTATGAGAAAAGATAATCATTTTAATAAAGAGTATAGCCAAGTAGAAGATGCAAAAATCTTTGGCTTTCTTGAAGAAATTATAGAAGTACTTCATAGTGAAGCGCTTTATCATAAACAAACAAGTGATGAAAAACAAGTATATATTGAAAAGTTACAACAAGAAGTGAAAGACCTCTTAGGAAATCAAGAGAGTTTAAAAAAAGTAGTTGATGCCTTAAATGATAAAAACAAAGAAATCGCTATAGATAAAGCAGCATTAAAACAAGATAAAGAAGTAGCAATAAGAGACAAAGAAGCAGCACTTCAAGATAAAGCAGTTTATGTTGTAGCAAATCAAAGCTTAAATGGTCAAATTATAGCCTTACAAAAAGCGCAAGAAAAAGCAAGAGAAGATTATGAAGCACTTAAAAGAGACTATGAGGAATTAAGTCAAAGATATATAGAGCAACAAAAACAACGCCAAGGTTTAGAAGAAGAAAATAAAAAGTTAAAAGAAAAGAATGAACAGCTAGCATTAGATTTTAGAAAAAATTATACGGAGTTAGTTGAACAAAAGAAATTAAATGAGGAGTTATTAAAAGAAAATAAAACCTTAGAAGAATTAAAAAACATAGAAGACAATGTGATGTCAGAAAAAGTGGAAACAGTAGAAGAAATAGCACATGCAGATGTAACTGAAGAAATACTAGAAGAAAATGTGACTACTGAAAAAGAAATAGAAGCAGTAGAGGCAGAAAGTGCTGTTACAAATGATGAATTTAAAAGTATAGTTAGACTGTAGTTATTCATAAATAAGGGTGAATTAAGAAATAGAGGAGATTATAATGAGTGAGATTATACAAGTAGGGATAGATTTAGGGACAACAAACACACTTGTTAGCGTAATGAACAAAGGGAAAATGAAATGTCTTAAGTTTGGACGTTCAGAAATGTTACCTTCTGTTTTATACGTTAATGAAGATGGAAGTATTGAAGTAGGAGAAAAAGCACAGGCAAAAGGTGTAATTGATCCGAATAATCGTATCAAATCCTCTAAAACTTGGATGGGGGATTTTTATAAAACATGGAAATTTGATGGTTTAGAAGTTACACCAACTTTAGCGGCTACTGAGATTTTAAAAACAGTAAAAGCTAATGTAATGAAAAGACTTAAAGTTGAAGAAGGCACAACTATAGAAGCAGTTATTACTGTACCAGCATATTTCACATCGAATCAAATTGATGAAACAAGAAAAGCAGGACAAGCAGCAGGATTTAAAGTAACACGTATTACAACAGAGCCTATGGCAGCAGCAATTGCATATGGGGCAAACTTAGCTACAGATGATAAACTCTTTGTCATTGACCTTGGTGGTGGAACATTTGACATTAGTGTATTACAAGTAAACTATGAAAATAATGTTTATGATAACTTAGCTGTAGATGGTGATAAAAAGTTAGGTGGGGATGATTTTGATGAAACAATCTTCAAGTATTTTAATCAAATTATCCAAGAAGATTTAGAAATAGATTTATCTTCACTAGGAATATCAGGCTTAGAGTATGGCCAATATTACAGTATGCAGGGGCGCCTTTTACAAGCAGCAGAACGCGCCAAAGTAGAATTAAGTGAATCAGATGAAGCAGAAGTATTAGTACCAAACTTATTTACATATGAAGGTGAAGAATACAACTTTGAAACACGTCTATCAAGAGCCAAATTTGATAGTTTATGTGCGCCACTTTATAAACGTATTAATCAAACAATTACAGATATGATTAAGAGAGAGAATATTGATATCAAAGGAATTGGGCGTGTTATCTTAGTTGGAGGAAGTTGTTATATTCCAGCTATTAAAGAGAATGTAGAAAAAATCTTTAATCAAAAAGTTTATACAGATATGGACTTATCTACATTAGTTGTAACAGGTGCATGCATTTTAGCAAATAGCCAAACAGGAGTAGAAAAGGTACAAGTTAACGATATTATTTCACATTCATTAGGGATTGAAGTAGTAGGGGAAAATGGACAAGAATTATCAAGAATCCTTCTTAAAAACAGAAAATATCCAGCTACTGAAGCAGAAATATTTACAACTACATTTGATTATCAAGAGGTAGTTACGATTAATGTTTACGAAGGAGAAGATGAAAAGGACCTTACAAAAAATGAATTCTATGGCAGCTTTACATTAGAAGGCATTGAAAAAGCCAAAAAAGGTGTACCTCAAATAGAAGTAACATTTAACTTTGATGAGAGCCGTATTTTAGAAGTTACAGCTAAAGACTTGACAACGTCAGCCTGTAAAAAAGTAACAATGAAAAAAGGTGAGAAAATAATAAGTGGTGAGCAAAGTCCAATTGACTTTATGTTACTCATTGATGCTTCAGGTAGTATGAGCATTGGTGGACGTATGGATGAAGCTAAAAAAGCTTGTAATAAACTTATTGAAGAAATGATTGATCTTAGCGTACATCGCTTAGGATTAGTTGATTTTACAAGTCGTGCAGAGCTTATCTGTGGTTTAACACAAGATGAAAATAAGCTTTTAGATACAGTAGCACATATTACAACAGGTGGTTCTACTAACATGCACCATGCTATTAAAATTGCTAATAATGAATTAAAAAGTAGTATAAATGATAAAGTTATCATTATTGTAACAGATGGTAGACCAGATAATAATGAAGAAGCTAAGGCAATGGCTAAGGTCTCAAAACAGAGTGGAATTAGAGTTATTACAATTGGTGTAGGTAATGACATTGATAGAGAGCTCATGAAAAGATTATCTAGTGTAAGTGAGACAAATCAAGTTGAATTCTATCAAATTAATAATATGAATAAGTTAGCTGAAACATTTAAAACGATTATCAATTCATTAAGTCGTCAGTAGATTTAGGGAGGAAAAGGCATGCTTACAAGAGAGGAATTAGAAAGCTTACCAGGGATTAAAATCAAAAGAATGTTACAAGAGCAAGGAATTGCTTATGATAGTACAAATAATAAGGCTGAGAATATCGAGCTTTTATTAAAGGCACAGCTTAGGGGAACAAAAGCCCCTAAGCAGCCAAGTACAGAAACAGTACAGTCAGCTGAAATCGTAGGAGAAAAAACAGGAGTAATATCAAAGAAATTAAACTTAGATGATGTACAAGCGCTTTATACACAGCTTGTAGATACTGGAAGCATCGAGAGCTTAGATGAGTTAGGCGTTTCAACAGCAACTGTTTATGAAGGGACACCTGTTACTTATAATGATTTATTTACAATGGAAAAAATAGATGGTATTTATAAGAACTTCTTTATGTTAGTAAATGCCAATGAAAAGGTTGCAGGTTATGGATACTTAGTACCTCATTATGGAACAAGGATGTATCGAATACAAAGCCTTTGGGACAAATAGAAGCTTTAAATTAATCTTTATTAAAGATACAGCGCAGGTGAAAGAGTTCTTCGAACAGGAAGTTATTCCGTATTCAGAGCTTGTAATGTTTAATGGAGAAGCTTTATCAGCAAATTGTAAAGTAGACTTTAAACAGATGGAGAAAACTTCTAGACCACTTTGTATCGATTTTGGAACATCTAATACGACTATGGGGAGCTATGGCATTATAGATGAATTTGCTAATGAAATAGAACTTGTGAAATTCTTAGATGTTACACAAAATACTAGAAAGGATTCATATGTTTATCCAACTCTTGTATATGTTAAAGACTGTAGTAAAGAAAAAGTGGAATATCTTTTTGGCTATGAAGCAAAACGCAAAGTTATTGAGCAAGACTACGATACAGAGTCATCAACCTTCTTTGAAATCAAACGTTGGATAAATAACATTAATGAGTTAGAAGAAATAAGTGATGAAAAAGGTAATACAAAGAAAGTAAGCCGTAAATCAATTATTAAAGCATACATGGAACATATCCTTGAACTTGCTGAGCAATACTTTAAAAGAAAGTTTGAAGAGGTACATTTCTCAGCACCAGTTAAGCTGAAAGATAAATTTATTAATGAAATGACTAGAATGTTACCACAGTACAAGGTACTTTCTAGTGCTGCAAGTTTAGATGAGGGTATTTCTATTGTTTATAATCATATTTCAAGTGTAATGGAAGAGTATGATAAATATACACAAGACAATAACATTATGATTATAGACTGTGGAGGAGGTACTACAGACTTAGCAAGCTGTGAGTATACGTTCAATAAATTAGATGCAGGATATGATTTAAAGATTAAAACAAGATTTGAAAACGGTAATTCTAACTTTGGTGGGAATAACATTACATTTAGAATATTCCAGTTCCTTAAAATCAAATTAGCAAGTCAATTTGATCAAGATTTTATTAATATAAAAATTGATGAACTAATTCCTTTTGCAGAAAGTGATATCTTAGAACAGATTGATAATAGCAAGAAAGAAAGACAAGTTAACAAAATCTATAACAATTTAGAAGAAGCTTATGAAGCAGCAGAAGAAGTAATTCCAACACGATTTACAAATAACCAGAAATATCGTTATGAAACAGATCGTAAACGTATCAAACGTAACTTCTATTACTTATGGCAATTAGCAGAAAAAATTAAAGTTGAATTTTACAAACGTACAGATTTATTATCTATTAACTTTCAACATAATGATGAACAAAGCAAAAATATCATTATTGAAGATTTAAATAAATTCTATGTTTATGCAGTTAATAGTGAGACAGAGAAGTTAGAAAAACGCATAGATTTACCAAATGTAGCAATTAATATCAAAGAGATTACTACTTTACTTTATGCAGACATTTATAGCTTGCTAAATGATTTAATTGGTGATATAGATCTTAATCAATATCATAACTACAAGTTATCTGGGCAGTCATGTAAGATTACCTTATTTAATCAATTACTTAAAGAATTTATACCAGGTAAGAGATTAAGAACAGCTAATGGTAAAGAAAAAGATTCATCTGAAAAACTTAAATTAGATTGTATTAAAGGAAGTATCGCTTATATCAAAGATAAACAATGTGGTAAAATCAAGCCACATATTTATGCTGAGGATCCAAAACTTATTTATGATGTGGTTGTAAAAAGAGGAGAAGATACGAAAATCCTTAATCACCAAAATGGAGAGGTGACCATACAATATTATGCACAAAGTGCAAGAACGGTTACTTTTGATGTTTATAATATGCAAGGTGAATTAGAACGCGAAGTAAACTATGATATTCAATTTGATAATGGTAAACGTATTGAACTTGAAGAACTTAAAAACGAAATCAAAGAACACAGTATTCTTGGTGAGAAAAACATTGATGACATTATTAATAAGTTAAGAGATGTAGATACAATGAAAGTTAATCAGCAGGATTTAGCAATCTGTATCTTTGTAGTTCCAGCTAAAGATGCTTATGGATTCTATGTTTATCAAATACTTAAAGAAAGTAAAAGCGAAAACAAGTACTATATTTATGATGTAGTATGTGAAAACTTTGAGAAAAACGTTTCTTCAGAGACATTCTTTAATGGATTAAGATAAGGAGAGTAAGATGGCCAGTAGAAAAATCATTACTTTTAATAAAGGAAGTTTATTAACTAAAGCGATGCTAGAGGAGATGGAACAATTTCCAAAAGTAATGCTAGAGCTTACATATACAGATTACTCAGATGGTATTATCAGTGGAATCAAGATAGCCAATAATGCGTTAGGACAAAGTGTTTTAAGTAAAGGGATTTTGAAACATAATGGGAAGTATTACTTTTTAACAGAAGATATCCTTCTTACACCTTATTTAGAGACGCTTATTATGGAAAAAGAGTATGTGCTCATTTTAAAAGATCAAGAAAAAGTAACTCTATGTGAAGGAATAGAAGAAGAAAGCTTAACTCTTTCTGTAAGTACTAGAGAAGAAGTGAGCAGCAATGACTTTGTTTTAGGAAGCTTCTTACATACTAGTTCAAGACATTTGGTATTAGCAGATGAATTAGAGCAGGTAAATCACTTAAGTTATTTTGATGTTTCAGAGGTAAAGTATGCTTTTAAGAAGCAGGCGACCTTTGTACCTGAATACTTTGAGTTAATTAAGAAAAAACTTATGACTAAAACTGGGCAACATCCAATGGATATGATTTTATTAAATGCAATCTTTGAAAAGGAAGTTGTAAGTTATGAATGGTTAGGGTATTACATTGAGACAGTAATAGGTAAGAAGCCTGATATGACAGATCGAAAAGATGTAATGAGAAAGCTTATAGAGGCGGTTTATAAACCATACGAAGTGACTACTATAAATGCTCCACAGGAGAAAGTTGTAAGTGGTAACGTGAGAAAGGTAAAACCAGGTCTGATATAAAATATAAGGAGTGTCTTATCTATGACACTCCTTTAAAAAATTTGGGAGGGTATCGTGGAAATTAAAGAATTTATTAGTATGCTTTATCAAGCTTTAGAAGATAAAGAAGTCGTGAAATACATTCGCGATAAAATAGGGCAACACGAGGGAAAACATCCTCAACAGATGTTAGAAAAAGTGCCAACAAATGTAGTATTAGAAAATGAGATTAGAAGGTTAAAGCAAACAAATACAGCATTAGAAGATGAGATTAGAGAATTAAATAATAAAGTTAAAGCATTAGAGAAAGTCGAAGAAAGATTAGAAAATGAAAAGGCAGAGATCTTAGAGAAATATGAAGTGCAAGGAGACAAGGTCAAAGAATTAAATAGTAAAAATGCTGCATATGCTGATAAATATAATGCATTAGAATACCATTATAATTCATACATGGCATTAGATGAGAAGATTCGTAAGAACTTGGAATTAGTTATCAAAACAGATAGTATAGAAACATTTTTATGTTCTGGTACGCAGTGGGATAACCTGAATTCAATTTGGGAGTACATAAGTCACAAGTTAGATAGTTATAGCCAAGAAGAGCTGAAATGTTTAATGGACTTATTTAACTACTTCTTTGAAAGTTACAATCAAGTGAATGACTTATATACCCTGCTGACAGTACAAGAAGGCGATGTATTAGATGAAGAACTTCATTCACGAGGAAGTAAAAGTTTAGTAGCAGGTAACATTTCAGAAGTATTGCTTAAAGGCTATAAAAATAAAAGAACAGATAAAATTATAAAAAAATCAATTGTGAGGGTATAGATATGGATACAAGAAGTACAAATGATATTTTAGTAAGCAATCAAATACTAGATGAGATAGTAGTAGCTTATACAGATAAACAAATAAATCAGGCAATAAGCAAATTTGATGGGTTAATAGAAGAATTTAATAAGATTACAGAAGCTGATTGGATCCAAATTAGAAATAAAGAAATATACTATGTTAAAGGTTCTAAATTTGTAATAGCTGACTCTACGAGAAGAACATGTACACGAGAAGGAAACGTATATAACTTTGCTGGTTATAGCGGGCGCTTAATGAATGTAACAGAAGCTAAAAAGTTATTTTATACACAAAAGAAAAAAAATCCATTAATTAAAGAGGACAAAATTGTAAATGTAAATGACAATTATTTAGGTTCGCAGTATTCTTTAATGGCTTGTACAGTAAATGGAAATGTAGGTTATTTAGACATAAGAGATGGCGATAGTAGTAGTAGTTTAGGTTGGACAACAGCACATAAAGATACTATAAAAATTCTTGTAAGAGATATACAAGAAGCAGATTCGCTATTTGAGACATTTGTTAGGTACGGCTGGATACCAAATGAATTAAGTAATGAAAATAGTATTTTACTAAATAAGGTTAAGGAATTATATAATCAGAACTATATTGTAATCACAGAAGATAAGATTATTCCAACACCAATCTTAACAAGTCTTGTGAGAAGTGGAGAATATACAGAGTTAAATGGTATTTCTTTTGAACGAAAAGAGATAGTAGAGGCTTTAACAAAAGAGCAAATTACACTTACGGATGAAATAAAAGCCAAGTTATTAAAGGGATATTTAGAATGTGATACAGTTAGAGCACAAATAGAGCCTTATGATATTAAACGTTTAGAAGACCCTAATCTAGGGCATTGGGATTTATGGAACATAGAAGATACTACAAAGACCAAAATTCAAACAGATACAGCATTTGTATGCCGTAATCCTTTAGCAGATGTAAGAGAAGATGGCATAGTCGGTATTGATTTTGGAACCAAAAGTACAGTAGTTGTTTATCAAGATGGCGATGATTATACACAGCTTATGCGTATTGGATGTGGTGATTTCACTAAAAAGGTTGATAAAAAAGACTATGAAAATCCAACGGTTATGGAATTTAGAAACATAGAAGATTTCATGAAAGACTATAATGCAAGAGCTGGCAGACCTTATACAAAGTGGGAAGACCTTACGATTTCTCATACAGCAGCAGGTAGTTTAGCCAATGCTAAAAAAAGTGATGACTATTATGCCCATTTCAATGACTTAAAACAATGGACAAATGATAAATTGAGACAAATTCGAATAAGAGATAAAGTAGGTAATGAAAAAGTACTTTCAACATTTGTAGATATTAAAGAAGGTGATTTTAATCCTATTGAATTATACGCTTATTATCTAGGATTATTTATTAATAATATGTACAAGGGAATTTACCTTAACTATACATTATCATTCCCTGTAACTTATGAAAATGCAGTAAGAGAAAAGATTATTGATAGTTTTTACAAGGGGCTTAAAAAGTCATTACCATTAGAAGTTATTAATGATGAAGCATGTATGGATCAATTTAGAGTGTTACAGGGCGCTAGTGAGCCTGCAGCTTATGCGATTTGTGCACTACAAGAATATGGATTTGAACCTGAGGAAAAAGAAGATGTATACTACGGTATCTTTGACTTTGGGGGAGGCACAACAGACTTTGACTTCGGAATTTGGCATGGTGCTGGACCACGTGATAGACGCTATGATTATATCATTAATCATTTTGGAGCAGGTGGTGATCAGTATTTAGGAGGAGAAAATTTATTAGAACTCTTAGCTTTCGAAGTATTTAAAGATAATCAAGATAAGCTATTAGAAAACAAAATAGCTTTCTATAAGCCAGTTGAATGCAAAGCATTTCCAGGCAATGAGGCCTTAATTAGTGAATCACAAGAAGCAAGATTAAATACAAAGCAGCTCATGGAAGAATTAAGACCATTATGGGAGCAGCATGAAGGTTATGAGAAGTTATATGAGAATGCGTTTGTAAAGGTGCAACTCTTTGATAAATCAGGTGAGATGAAACCAGGTTTTAGATTAGATATAGAGGTTGAAAAGTTATTAGGTATTCTTAAAGATAGAATTGAGAAAGGTGTTAAAAATTTCTTTGAAGCCCTTAAAGTAGCTTTTGATGGAGAAATAGCTGAAGGTATGAAGGAAATCAATATTTTCTTAGCTGGAAACTCAAGTAAGGCTAAAGTGGTTACAGAGTTATTTAATGCGTATATAGAAGATTATACAGGTGATATTTGTGAAAAGTTTGTAATGTATCCACCATTAGGAACACCTGAAGCGTTAGAAATACAAAGAGAAAGAGAATTACCAGTAAGTGAAGATGACTTTACAAAACCAACAGGAAAAACAGGGGTAGCATATGGATTAATTGAATGTAGACCTGGTTCTAGAATCAAAGTTGTTTCTGAGAAGAAATCAAATGAGGAAGTTAAGTTTAATTTCTATATTGGTTATAATGGGAAGAAGAAATTCCAAGTAATCCTTGATCGAGATATATCATATGGTAAATGGGTGTCTTTCATTGATGCAGGGGAAGAAGACTTTGAAATTTATTATACAAACTTACCAGAAGCACATACAAATCAGTTGCCAATTAAAGAAGTAAGCAAAAAACTATGTAGAATTACAGAAGTTAATCCAGATGCAGATGTTTATATTAGAGCTGTGGCACCATCTGCTATTGAATATGCAGTGGCTACTGAAGAAAGCATTGCAGATGGAAAAGTATTAAGTGAGATTGTAAGATTAGAGCTTAGTAAATAGGTAGGAAAATTATAGGAATATAAATATAGTTAGGAGGGGAAATATGGAGTATAAGAGTGAGATAATTAATGAGCAGCCAGATGAATTAAAGATAGAGTATTTAGAAAGAGAAATTTTCAAAGGAAAATATGTTTTAGGACGTGTAGGACGAAGATTAGAGAGTAAGGTAGGAAAGAACGAGTTTACATTTGTAACTTTAGTGGAAACTGCAAATGTTAATAACCATTATTTATTAGATGGTAAACCTTGGGCGATCTATTGTAAAATAGATAATCTAAAAGAATCAGTAAGAATGAATCTTAAGAAAGGGGATTTGATTTGCTTTAGATTTGAATTAGCTGTAGTTAAATCTAGCAATAGTATTATTCAAGTAGATAGTAAAAGCGTAAAGATTTTTAATGATTATAATAGAATATTAAAAGCGTTTGATGTTAATTTTAATAACCAAGAAATAGAATACCATATTAATGAAACAACACCTGAAGAGTTGGAAATTCTACTAATGGAAGAGTATAAAAGAAAAATAGAAAACATAAACGCTGAATTAGTAGAGCAAGCAGAATGGCGGAAGAAAGAAATAGGAGAATTAGAAGCTCAAAAAGAAGAGGCTAAAAAGTGGATTGAAAATCAAAAAAATAGCCTTAAGGAAGAAGAAAATAAGCTTAAAATAGAAGCAGATAGACTAAAAGAAGAAAAGCAAGAATTAGAACGTTTAAAAGCAAAATTAGCTTATTTTGGTCTTTCAGAGTTTCAAGAGCCACAAGTGATTAAAGAAGATAAATTCCCATATTTTAAAGGGGGATATACACAGCTATATGATTATGTAAGGAACTATGTACGTAACAATGAAAAGCTTGCTTATAATGATGCTATTATTAGGAGATTTTTGTTAGCGTTACAATGTAAAGAATTAGTTGTGCTAACAGGACCATCGGGAACAGGTAAAACAAGTATTGTAAGAGCATTTGCAAAGGCATTTAATGGTGTAGCCAAAATTATTGCAGTAAAGCCAAATTGGACAGATAGTGAAGACTTATTAGGATTTTATAATCCTATAGAAAAAGCATATGTAGCAACACCATTTTTAGATGCACTTGTAGAAGCTAAGAAAAAAGAGAATGCTGATAAGATTTACTTAATATGCTTAGATGAAATGAATTTAGCACATATAGAGTATTATTTTGCAGAGTTTCTAAGTAAGATGGAAGAACGTAGTGAAACACCAAGTATCGAATTATATAGTCAGGAAATTTATGATGACTTAATAAAAGAAATAGGAGAAACTATAAGCTTAATGGAAGCGCAGGATATGTGTTTAGAATTACCAGAAATCAAAAAGTGGTGTGAGGATAATGATAAGCAATATCCAGGAGAAGTTCAGAAGTTGAAAACGAAGATTAAGCTGATTGAGAAATATCCAGCCAAATTCACAATTCCTGAGAATGTAAGATTTATAGGAACATTAAATGTAGATCAAACAACTAAAAGCATTAGTCCTAAAGTTATTGATAGAAGTTTCATTATAGAGATTTTACAAGATAAAGAGGCGAGGGTAGAGCCAAGACAAGAAGTGGAACAACAATATGTTACGATAAATGAATTTACTAAGAGTGAAATTAATAAAAACAAAATTATTGAGTTTGAAGATACACTAGAAGATTCAAATGCTAACGCTATAATATCAGAGATTAATTTAGCAAATAAGCATTTTGAAGTAATGAATGCCAGCTTAAATCATAGAGGAATGCAACATATTAAACAGTACATAAAAAATTCTCAGGGATACAGAGATGTATTCGATTTAGAACAGTTTAGTAAAAATACAATTTTAGAAGATATAATTTATATGAAGATGATACCAAGGCTTAGTACTTCCATAAGAAGTAAAGAGGACAAAACGGCTATGGCTTGGGAAGCATTTATAGATACAGTAAAAACTAGACCACTTAATGAAGTGAATTCTAAAATTGAAAAAATGAATGAGGCAATGGAGCAAGATAATATTCTAAGCTTTTGGGGTGTATATTAATGGACATTCAAATAGCACTACTTCGTAAGATAAATAATAAGTATGAAATAGATTGTGTACTTAAAGAAAGATATAAGGATATGCTTTATATCAATCAGTATACAAGAGATGATGAAAATAATTATTTAGAGATTGGGGTCAGAATACTAAATCAACCAATAGATGATAATTATCAAGTATGTATTGAGACAAATAGTAAGGCTGAATTAGTGTATGATGCTGAAAGTGGTTACTTTGTACAAGGAAGTCAGCAGGAAGTAGTGGGTATAAGTCATGCGGGATTTGTGAAAATCCAGATACTTAATAAAAATAATCCGGGTCAAGAATATAGATCAGAAATCATACTTATTAAACCAGCTATTATTAGTTGGGAGCAATATGAACAGATGATTAAGCTGATAAAAAATATTAATCAAGAATTGATTATAAGCGATGATGCTTATGTAAAAATGAGTTTTCAAGGTAAAGAAGTAAGCAAAGCAGAATATATTAAACAGTTCTTAGAAAATATAAGATTATCACTACAGCTTATTGATAGAGAACCTGCAACAGGATTAGTCAAGGAATATAGGAAAGTAAAAAAAGAAAAGCTGAGAAAACACACAGGCAGATTAGCTGTGGAGCAAGCCCTTTATCCTGCTAAGAGAACTTATGTAGCAGAGCAAACAATGGAAACAACGGATATATATGAAAATAGGATTATCTATTTTTCCTTATATAGAATTAGTAAGAGAATAGACTTAGAGTATGAAAGTAACAAAAAGCAAAAAGAAAAATATGAGAGAGAACGTTTAGAAGTTCAAAGAACATTAAATGTTACTACTAGTTTTGAATATAGACAAAAACTGAATGTGAAGTTAGAAGGGATAACGACTCTAATAAATCGTTATCATCAATATCATGAACTATGGATTAAGAGTAAGCAGATCATACAAGGATATTTAAAGTACAGTGTTTTTAAAGCGTTTGCCAATAAGCAAGATAATAAAGATGTTTTACGACTCACAGCGGTTTTTATGCATGATAGAAGATACAAGCATATTTATACTAAGTTAAAAGAATTCTACGCTAATATATGCGAAGAAGAGAATACAATTGAAGAAGGAATGCTTAGTATCAAAGAAATGTATGAAGTATTTGAAGTCTGGACATTATTTGAGATGATTCGTGTACTAGTAGTTGAACAGAAATGGGAAATGAGAGTTAAAAATTTTGCAAGATGTGTTAAAGAATATTATAAAAGAAACAGAAGTTTATATGGATTTAGTGTTCAATTAGAACACAATGTAGGCACTATAAATAAGGTGCAGTTAACACTTACATATAATAAAACTTTAGAATTAACAGATAAAAATTTGAGACCAGATTATACCTTTGAATATGAATATAACAGTGCAAAAGCTAGATTTTATTTAGATGCAAAATATCATAATTATGATGCAGAAATGAGTGGGTTATTTAAAGATATTCAAGAAACAGCAATAGATAAATATTTTAATCCTTTATATAATACGCCGTATCAAGCAAATGGTTCATATATTGTGCATTGTGTTGTAAATGAAAATGCTATTTTTTGGGGAACAGAAGGAGAGTTAAGACATCGCATAGGTGGATTTTGTTTGCTCCCTAATAAGAGTAGTTATTTTTTAACGTGGATTGGTCTATGTATGGAGTGGTTTCTAAATCAATATCATGTTTGTTGGGCATGTGGAAGTACAAATGTACAGATAGAAGTAAACGTTACAAAAGGAGGAAAAGAAAAATATTATTATAATTGCAATCATTGTAAGAGTTTTTGGGTTAAAACACATTGTTATGGGTGTAAGAACAAACTAATCAAACACGATATGCCACAAAAACAATATCATAAGGTAACTAGTGAAAAATGGATGGTATATTGTCCTATTTGTCACGAATAAGAATAAAAGTCTAGCAAGCTCTAGGAGCGCTAGGCTTTTATATTGTTATAAGTATGGG
>CALGWE010000544.1:0-2490 GCA_937935915.1 uncultured Clostridia bacterium | reverse complement strand
GAATGTTTGTGTTTATCTATTTATTGTAAATTTTCTTCATTTTATCAAAGCTTAAGCTTTTTGTAAATAAAGCTTAAGCCCTAATCAAATGTTTTTAATTTTTACTACCTAGTTTCATATAGTTTTTCATTTTTGCACTAATATTATTAGGCTGTAACATCATCATATTCACTGGCAATGTAATGATTACACGAGTAAATTTATTTTGCTCACTTTCAATCATGACCTTCCCTTGATGTGCTTCTACAATGTTTTTAACCATTGTGAGCCCTATGCCACTACCTTCATATTTTTCACGACTTTTATCACCACGATACATTCTTTCAAATACAAATGGTAAATCTTCTTCATCAATACCGATGCCTGTATCCTCCACCACGATTTGACAGTCCTTATTCCCGTTTAATAAACTGGTCGTCACTTTAATCTCGCCCTTATCACTAGTAAACTTAAAGGCATTTGAAAGGACATTCATCCAAAGCTGTTTCATGCCATCCTTATCTGCCATAACCATAACTGTCTCAGTCTCATTGGCCTTCATATGATAAGTGATTTTTTTCTCCTTGGCAACAATCTTAAAGGCATCGAAAACCTCACCTAAACTTTCATTTAAACTAATAAGTTTAAACTCCATAGAAGTTTCTTTCTCCTCTATGTTCTTGAGTAAATCTAGATTGTTTAAAAGCTTGCCAAACCTTACAACCTCTTTATAAAGCATGTTCATTTGCTCTTCATCAATTGGATAAATCCCATCAATCATAGCCTCTAAATTACTTTGTAAAATATGAAGTGGTGTACGAATTTCATGGGATACATCAGAAATCAATTTACGACGAATCGTATCCTGTCTTTCTAATTTTTCACCTAAATAATTCATACCATGTCTTAAAGTTTCAATCTCTTTAATTTTACTTCTAAATGGATATCTGGCATCTAACTTGCCATCTGCTAAGGCAATAGAGGTTTTACTAATGCCATAAATATGATAAGTAAATAATCTTGATAAATACACCCCTGCAAAAATGAAGCACATTAAAATCATGCTACAGCACCACACAATACTTAGGTTAATATCCTTTTTAAACTGCATATCATTCATGGTTAATGTAGCTGTTGGATAATAGCCTATACGGGCATAACCTATTAATTGACCTGTCTTATCATGTAATGGCTTATCTTCAAAAGAATATAAAGCCGTTCTTGGCCCAAGGTGTTTGCTCCCATGTTCCGACTTTTTAATTTGCTCTGCTAGTTCATTTTGAGTGGTGCCCCAAAGGAATCTTTTATCTGGTGATAAGACAGCTATGGAGAAATTACCCATTCCCAAATAATTCTCTAAAATCAGCTGCTCCCCTAAATTTTGCTCCCAATGGTCCTCTTCATATAACTTTTCTAATACTTCTACAAGCATGTCACTGGCATAGCTAATATTATTTTGAACATAAAGCTCAAAGCTACGCTGAATAGTCACATTCACTATGAGGGATGTACTTAGTACCATAATACATCCAATGCTTAAGAAGATTGCAAAAAGCTGTTTTCTAATAGAAATCATGCATGTTCGCCTTCAAATTTATAACCAATACCAGTTACTGTTTTAATATAACGTGGGTTCTTTGTATCCGCTTCGATTTTTTTTCTAAGGTTCTTGATATGCACATCAATGGTACGGTCAAAGCCATCAAAATCGATTCCCATAACAGCCTCAATGAGCTGATCTCTTGTAAAGACACGTCCTGGTGAAGAAGCTAATTCATAAAGTAAGTCAAACTCATTTGGTGTGAGCATCACTTCTTCATTATTAATTTGTACACTACGTTCTTGTAAATAAATTTTGAAATGTCCTTTGTCAAAGATTAAGACTTCTTTATTATCTTCACGTTGCTTACGAATCTCTAATGCTTTAACCCTTGCCACTACTTCTCTTGGGCTCACTGGTTTAACTAAATACTCATCAGCACCTAATTCAAAGCCTTCAATCTTACTATCTAAAGTTCCTCTTGCTGTAATCATGAAAATATGCACATTAGATACTTTACGCATCTCTTGACAAATTTCTTCCCCTTGAATATCTGGGAGCATAAGGTCTAATAATACTACATCAATTTTATTTTCAAAAAATACATCTAGACCGCTTCTACCTGTATAACAAGTGTAAACTTTATAGCCTTCCTTCTCTAGATATTTTGTCATGATGTCTGCTACTCTCTCTTCGTCTTCGATTACTAATACGTTCATGTTTTTCATCCCTTTCATACGGTCTTGGCTTTTATGTTTTTCCCATTATAAAACACTTATGTGAAGAAAGTGAAAAGTTTATAGATAGTTTGTCCTTTTTTCAAGTAAACTCATTCTTTATTTATATTATTGAAATTTATTCAAAATAAGAAACATAAGTTTTTTAAAATATTATATATTTTTCATTTCAATTATTAATTATTATTGATAATTTTATATATTTGCTTTACAATAGTAAATAAGATTTACTTT
>CALGWE010000543.1:0-1615 GCA_937935915.1 uncultured Clostridia bacterium | reverse complement strand
CTTAAAGCATATTTTTTAATCAAATCATTTTGCCATTATAGACTCATATCCACCCACTATCCATAAATTCCTATTCTGCTGCATTTAAGTTTACAGATTTAGCTGGTACAAGCGTTGAGATTGCATGCTTGTAAATCATTTGTTGTTTGCCTTCACTTTCAAGGATTACTACAAAGTTATCAAATCCTTTGATAGTTCCTTTTAATTGGAAACCATTTGTTAAAAATAATGTTGTTGTAATTTTTTCTTTTCTAAGTTGGTTTAAAAGAACATCTTGTAAGTTAATTGTTTTACTCATATCTTAACGTCCCCTCCTAGGCATGTTGTTAATTGTTTTTATTGTATATTATATTTTTGCGCTTGTCTACTGAATTACTAAATTTTTGTAACATTATATTGTCATTATATCCCAATTATAAGTAAACTATACAGTGTTAGTGCGCAATTTCTATTTTTTTAAATAACTTTGCATTGCCTCTACAATACGCTGTGCATCTAATCCTAATTGATCGACTTCTAACATGATTGGGCTAGCTTGATGCTTGAACCAAGTTAATTGACGTTTTGCATAGTTACGTGTATTTTGTTTGAGTTTTTCTACGCATGCTTCTAAGCTCATTTCACCTCTAAAGTATGGGAAGAACTCTTTATACCCAATGGCTTTTAATGCTGGTAATTCTTCATCATAACCCGCCTCATATATACGTTTTACTTCTTCGAGTAATCCTTCTGCCATCATCTCATCAATACGGGTATTAATACGTTCATAAAGTAAGCTACGTTCCATTGTAAGAGCAAAAAATGTATAATCATATGGCGATTCATTTTCTACACGTTTTTCACGTTCTTTGGCATTATGACTTGAAATAGGCTCCCCTGTTTCATGATAGTATTCTAATGCACGGATCACACGTTTGACATTATTAGGATGGATTTCTAATGCCCCTTGTGGGTCCACTTCTTGAAGCTTTTGATGTAAGGCTTCTGCCCCTTCCTTACGGGCAAACTCAGCTAAGCTTTCACGATAAGCTGTATTTGGCTCTGTTTCTTCAAACTGTGTATCATATAAAATGGCATTAATATAGAAACCTGTTCCACCTACTAAAATAGGTGTTTTCCCTTTGGCATAAATCGCTTCAATATACTCATTCACACGTTCTTTGAAGGTTGCTACACTACATGGAAAATCTGGTTCCCATTCATCAATCATATAATGTGGTATACCTTGCATTTCTTCTGGTTTCACTTTAGCCGTTCCAATGTCCATGCCCTTATAAATTTGCATAGAATCGGCTGAAATAATTTCACCATCAATTGCTTTTGCTAAAAGAACGCTTGTCTTAGTTTTTCCTGAAGCCGTTGGCCCTGCAATTAAAATAAGTGGTCTTTTCATATATTCACCTTTCTTAATGAGCGTATTTTATAAACTAAATACGCTTAAACATTTTTTCAATATCTCCTTGTGTCAACGCCACAATTGTCGGACGTCCATGTGGACAAGTAAATGGATTATCTAATGCTAATAAAGACTCTATCAGCTTTTCACATTCTAAGCTTGTTAACTTATCATTCGCTTTAACTGCCTTGCGGCAGGACATACGAATAATGGCTTCTG
>CALGWE010000542.1:0-1321 GCA_937935915.1 uncultured Clostridia bacterium | reverse complement strand
TAGGAAACTTTTTATTTACAAGGGCTGCACACTCTTTCATATATTCCTCTGTAATACAACCTGTTACTAATGAAAGCTCAAAACTTTCTTCACTTTTTTCAAGTTTTTCTAACTGTTTTTCTAATTCCCATTTAAATTTCGTAAGCATACCTACACCATTATCTAACACTGGGAAGTTTTCATACTCATCATATGATAAAAGTGTTTTTTTACCTGTTACATAGAATTCATCTGCTGCAAAGATAAAGCGTGTTCCCATTTTTTCTAAATAGAATTTTTGCCACTTTTCAACGACTTCAACAACGACTCTTGCTGATTCTTCGTCAAATCCTTCAAGTGGTGCAAGGCCTTCTCTAAACTTTGAGATACCAACTGGTACAACTGTTAAAGATAAGATATGTGGGATAAATTGACTTAAATCTCTAACCGTTTGGTCAAGTACCTCCCCATCATTTAATCCTTTACAAAGTACAATTTGTCCATTGATTTCAATGCCTGCATCCACAAGTTCTTTAAGCTGCTCTAAAATTTTACCTGCATGACGATTGCTTAATAAAGTCTTACGTACCTCTGGATCTGTTGCATGAATAGATACATTAAGCGGTGATAAACGATATTTAATGAGTCTATCAATATCTGCCTGACTCATATTTGTAAGTGTAATGTAATTGCCATTTAAGAAAGACATACGCCAATCATCATCTTTAAAGTATACTGTTTCACGCATATTTGGAGGAAGCTGGTCGATGAAACAGAACTTACATTTATTACGACATCTAATGAGATCATCCATTAAGCTTGTTTCAAATACTAAACCTAAATCTTCACCATACTCCTTATCAATTTCAATAACCCATTCTTCACCATTTTGCTTACGCACACATATATCAATTGCTTCATCAGCCATTAAATAACGATAATCAAATACATCTTGTATATTTTCTTCATTAATCCAAAGGAGAGTATCCCCAGCTTCAATTTCTAGTTCTTCTGCAATACTGCCGGGTTCTACCTCCATAATCTTATGCTCTTTATATTTCAATGTCTACAACTCCTTAGTCTTTTAATGTCATAAAAGCACCTAATGTTCCTCTATTTCCTTGTGTCTTACGGTGTGAAAAGAATATTTCACTATGACAGCACGTACATACCCCTGATACGATAATATTTTCTTCACAAATACCACTTTCTAATAACACGGCTTTATTGCATGCCCATAAATCAATATGATATTTTTCACCTACTACATCTTTTTGAATAAAAGATGTTTGACCAAATGTATCAAGGAAAACTTCAGCCACCTCAGGTCCTACTTCAAAGC
>CALGWE010000541.1:0-3063 GCA_937935915.1 uncultured Clostridia bacterium | reverse complement strand
GGCCTCGGAAATATGGCAACCTCCGATTTCTAACTACGTGTTTTGGGAATAACTAAGTTCATTTTTTTGATGAACGTGCTGAACTCCCTACGCTAACGCTTCGGTCAAACAGCAGCACTAAAGGCCCTCAAAAAAATTCGCTAAGTTATTCTTCCAAAACACTCCGTATGAAATCTCCGTTTGCCATATTTCCTCCACCCCTAGTCTACTTTCACTCAAAATTTCCGTTTACGTTTTCAGATAATATTTTTTACTTGATGGATAAATCAAGTACTTAATCTGGTTTTGTTAATGTATTGTGCTTGATTGGACTAGGTCTGGGTGTGATGGTGTACACTTGCTTCGCCATACATGGGTAAGGTGTTTACTTGGTGTAAACTTGGGGCATATCCCTTTAGGTTTGCCTAATGGGTTTTGCGCTCGTTTCACCGCGCAGGGCTAAGGTGTTTACTTGATGTAAACTTGTATACATATACCCTTTTGTGCTTTCCTATTTAGTTGCACTTGTAGGTTTATGTGCTCGCTTTACCCCACATTAAATTGTGGTTTGTTTGCCACAATAACCTAGTCTACTTGCAAGCAAGTTAAAGGTAGTAGTAGATATTAGTCTTCTACGCCTTTGATTGTATTTTTTACCACTTGTACGAATTGACTAAGTGGGATTGTTACGGCGTCTCCTGATTCCATTTCTTTGAGCTGGATTTCGCCATTTTCTAGTTCGCTTTCGCCGATAATTGCTGAGTAGCGTGCGTTAATTTTGTTTGCGTATTTCATTTGTGCTTTGATACTTCTTGCGAGGTGATCTGTTTCTGCACTGATGCCTTCTTGTCTTAATAAGTTAACAAGTTTGATGGCTTCAACTTTAGCTACGTCTCCTCTAAATCCAATGAAGATATCTCTTGTAGCTGGTTTAAGGGCATCTTTGTTTTCTGCATCGCGAACGATTACGAGTCTTTCCATACCTGCGCCAAATCCTACTGCTGGCACATGTTTGCCTCCGATTTCATCTACAAGTCTGTCATAGCGCCCGCCACCACACACTGTTCCTTGTGCGCCAATATCATTTGATACGAATTCGAATACTGTTTTTGTATAGTAGTCAAGACCACGTACGATACCTGGATCGATTACAAATGGGATGCCCATAGCTGTAAGTAAGCTTTGAAGTTCTTCAAAGTGTGCTTTACATTCTTCACCTAATGAATCTAATGTTGTTGGTGCGTTTTGTAAGTGTTCTTGGCACTCTGGATTTTTACAATCTAAAACACGAAGTGGATTTTTCTCCATTCTTTCTTGGCAAAGAGGACAGAGATGTTCTCTTCTTTCATATAAGAAGCTTTTAAGTGTTTCATTGTATTTTTTTCTACATTCTGGTCCACCTAAAGAGTTAAGGTGAAGCTCTACTTTATTAATTCCTAATCTTTTAAGTAAAGTTGCACCTAAAGCGATAACTTCTGCATCTGCTGTTGGTGAGTCTGTTCCAAACATTTCTACACCGAATTGGTGGAACTGTCTTTGACGACCTGCTTGTGGTCTTTCATATCTGAATGTTGGTGAGATGTAGTAAAGTTTAGTAGGTTGTGTATCTGCATACATACTATGTTCTAAGAAAGCTCTTACTACAGCTGCTGTACTTTCAGGTTTAAGGGTAATATCGTTATTTCCTTTATCTGTGAAAGAATACATTTCTTTATTTACAACGTCTGTTGTTTCACCAACGCCTCTTTTAAAGAGGTTTGTAAACTCGAACATTGGTGTTCTAATTTGGTTAAAGCAGAAATCATCACATAAGTCTCTAATGATTTCTTCCATGTCTAACCATTTTCTCATTTCTTCTCCAAAGATATCTTTGGTTCCTTTAAGGGCACGAAGTTCCATAACTTACTCCTTTCATTTTTACATCTTATTAAATTAATTAATTTATGCAATAAAAAACGCCCCTGACATAACTGTCAGGGACGATATTACCGTGTTGCCACCCTGTTTCAAAGTATATGCTTCTATAGTATAACCATAAACCAAAATACTTTGCACTTTATAAGCGGATAACGCTGCTTAGGCGTCGCCTCCTACTTATAATGTTTCAGAGACACTCTCCAAGATGTCTTCAAAGCTAGTTGTGAACTTTCAGCCTGGATTCACTCTCTGATGGGTAAGCTTCTACTTCTTCTTGTCATCGATTTAATAGTGTATTATTTTTATATTGTACCAAAGTTTCTGCTTTAGTCAACCCCTAGTACTATTAAAATAATAAACTATCTACTGCTTCTACTAGTTCTCCTATAGAAGGTTTACTAATTTGACGATCTGCACCTACTTTTTCACCTTTATGGTGTAAATCTGCTGTAATAAGTGATGAGAAGATTACAACTGGTAATGCATTTAGGATACCATCTTCTTTGATCTTACGTGTTACAGTATGTCCATCTAAAATTGGCATTTCAATATCTGTAATTAATAAGTCGATTTCTTCATTGAATCGGCTACCATATTTCTCTTTAAGGCTATAAATAGCTTCTAATACATCTTGTCCATTATCAAACTCTACAATATTTGTATAACCTGCTGCCCCTAAAGTTTCTTTTAAGAGTTCACGAATTGTTTTTGAATCATCTGCCATGTAAATACGTTTAGCTTGGCGTTCTTGTTTTAAAACAATACCGTTTTTCATTTCTGCCATTTGATCTTTTGATAAATCAGCAATGATTTTTTCAAAGTCTAACATTAATAAGATACCATTATCAGTTAAGATATTTCCTACTGCTAATGAAGCTCTTACAAGTGAATCTGGTTTTGTAATATCAGACCATTTAATTCTTTGAATACCTGCAATGCTATCTACTGCAAACATTACTTGTTTTTTGTTAAACTCACAAACAAGTGCCATTTTTCTTTCTGCTAAGTCTGTTTGTTTTTTATCTAAGATATAACTTAAGTCTACAACTGTCATTACTTGGTCACGTACATTTGTAAGCCCTAAAATACTCTTGTTTTGATCTGCTGCTGGTCTTACTTCATTTAATTGAATGATTTCTCTTGCTTTTAATACGTTAATGCAATAGC
>CALGWE010000540.1:0-2648 GCA_937935915.1 uncultured Clostridia bacterium | reverse complement strand
ACAGCTGATTACAGTGGTTACATGGTCTTTGGATTTGATACAGGTAAAGTTACAAAAGTACCTGTGAATGTGTATGAAACAAAAACAAATCGTAAAAAGTTAATTAAAGCATTTTATGGTAAAGCACCTTGCGTAGGGATTAGCTATGTCACAAACGAGGACGTTTTAGCCCTTACACGTGAGGATGAAAAAACTGCTTATGTAGCAGTAAGTAGTATTGAAGAAAAGCAGAAGAAAGATGCAAATGGTATTCAGGCACTTACTATTACTAAGAAAATAGGTATGAAGAGACTGATGAAGGTTCAAGAAGTTACAGAAGAAATTAGTAGCAAGATTGCTACAGATTTACCTGTAAGTGTACGTGGCCTTTAATAAACTTGTTTAGATTATGAGGGGGAAAAACATGAGAACGCAAATTCAAGCAGCAAAACGTATTGTTATTAAAATTGGAACATCTTCATTAACACATGAAAATGGAAAAATTGATTTGGAAAAGATGGATAAACTTGCACGTGTTTTAACAGACTTAAATAACTCAGGAAGAGAAATAATGCTGGTATCATCAGGTGCTGTTAATGCAGGTATGCAACGTATTGGAAGAAGTAAAAGACCTGAGGACTTATCACTTAAGCAAGCAACAGCTGCTATTGGTCAGGGTATTTTGATGAAAAGTTTTTTGAGGAATATAATCAGGTTATTGCCCAAATACTACTTACAAAAGACGTTATTCAAGATGAAATCAAAAGTACAAATGCCAAAAATACATTTGAAACACTCATAGAACTTGGGGTTATTCCAATTATCAATGAAAATGACTGTATTTCAACTTCAGAAATTGCAGGTTATAGATTTGGTGATAATGATACACTCTCAGCTACAGTTACAGAGCTTGTAGGTGCGGATTTACTCATTTTACTCTCAGATATCGAAGGATTATATACTGCAAATCCTAAAAATAACCCATCAGCTAAACTGATTCCAGTTGTAGAAGAAATTACACCTGAGATTGAAGCTTTAGCAGGTGATGCAGGAACAGCAATGGGAACAGGTGGTATGACAACTAAGATTATAGCTGCTAAAATCGCTAAAAAGGCTAAGGCGCATACTGTCATTGCATCCTCAACAGATATAAATGTGCTCCGAGATATTTTAAAAGGTGAAGAAGTGGGCACATGGTTTAAAAACTAGATAAATGTACGCATTAGAAAGGAATTTATAACATGGAAATGGATTTACTCATTAAACGTATTAATGAACTTGCACATAAGAAAAAAACATTAGGCTTAACAGAAGAAGAAACTATTGAACAAAATGATTTAAGACAAGAATACTTAAAAATCTTTAGATCAAACTTTAAAAATCAATTAGCAAATACAAAAATTAAAACACCAGATGGCAAGCTTCATCCTTTAAAATACATGCCAGATAATAGCAAAAAAAATCTTCACTAAGAAAAAAGATGCGTCTTTAAAGCCTACATATGTTGCTTTAAGGGCGCATTTGCTATTTATGATAGAGTAAGTTAAAATAGAAAAGAAATTGCCTACTAAAAATGAAGGAGTAGACCATGATCACATATTTAAAAGGAACATTAGAAGAATTAAATGAAAATAGTTTAGTGATAGAAGCTTGTGGTGTGGGGTATGAAGTTTTTTGTAGAGGAAGTGCATTTAGCAGCCTTTTACAAGATAAATCACCTATAAAAGTATATATATATGAACATATTAAAGAAGATGGGCACGATCTTTATGGATTCCAAAATAAAGAAGAACGTGAACTCTTTAAAAAGCTGATTAGTGTAAGCGGCATTGGTCCTAAAGGGGGCATGCAAGTTTTAAATACTTACACAAGTCAGGAAGTCATTGAAATTATTTTAGAACAAGACAGTAAAGCATTAAGCAAGGTCAGTGGTATAGGACCAAAGACGGCGCAACGTATCATCTTAGAACTTAAAGACAGCATTGGTAAGCTTTATGTACCAGATTTAAGTTTACTTGAAACAGGACTTAAAGATGACACAGCAAAACATGAGGCAATTGAAGCTTTAACTGCTTTAGGATATAAAGACACAGACGCTAGAAAAGCTGTGGAAGCAATTTTTGATTATAGCTCAGATAGTGAAACACTTATTAAAAAAGCTTTGAGCTTATTAGGAATGTAAGGGGGATAGCATATGGAAAGACGTATCATGTCTTGTGATTTACAATTAGAAGATAATGAAATAGAAAGCAGTATTAGACCCCTTTCATTAGATGAATATATTGGGCAGTCAGCTATTAAGGAAAATATTAAAATTTTCATTGAAGCAGCTAAGCTTCGCTCTGAGTCACTGGATCATGTGCTTTTATATGGGCCACCAGGGCTAGGAAAAACAACACTTGCAGGTGTTATTGCTTCTGAAATGGGTGTAAAGATTAAAGTGACATCAGGTCCAGCTATTGAGAAACCAGGTGATATTGCAGCTATTTTAAATAATTTACAACATGGCGATATTTTATTTATTGATGAAATTCATCGTATGAGCCGTCACGTAGAAGAAGTTTTGTATTCTGCAATGGAAGATTATTGTATTGATATTGTAGTGGGTAAAGGACCAACAGCTAAATCTATTCGTTTAAGTTTGCCACATTTTACTTTAATTGGGGCAA
>CALGWE010000539.1:0-2648 GCA_937935915.1 uncultured Clostridia bacterium | reverse complement strand
TAAGTGTCCAGGTGTAATGGATGAAGTCATCAACATAAGAGACACTTATAATGAGGATATCATATCAAGTAAAATGCCAGGACTTATTGGTGTACCACTTCAAATTAAAGCAGATAAGGCTTTTGAAGCAGCAACCCTTACTTTTGAGTATGATGAGCGTTTACTTGGAGATACGAATGAAGCAGATTTGAGCATTATATGGTATGATGAAGCCCTAGATGCGTATAAGTTACTAGATAAAGTAAATACCAATGATTTAGCAAAGCATGAAATAAGTGGTGAGATTACACAGCCAGCAACTTATTTACTTGTAGATTGCAAGAAGTGGCAACAGGATTATACGAAAGAAGAGCAGCAGGTAGAACCTAAAGCCTATATGAGTAGTAGCCTGGTGACAAAGTCAATGACGACTCAAAGAGTGGTAGCACCAATGGGGTATGCATTAGCTAGTAGTACGGAAGTTGATAGTGATTATGATGGCAGAATAGATAGTGAAGATAGTAATCCAAATAATAATGGTTTCTCAGGTACACTTGATACAGGGCTTTCAAATTCTAAAGTCTCTTATAATATGGATTATAGAGAGTTTTTTAAACCCAATACAACCTATAGCAAGAAGATTAGTACAATCTCTTCCCTATATTCATCAGTTATATATGAAGGTGCTACTTTTAATGGACAAAACATTAGACAATTTATGAGTGCCAATGGTTTAACTGAAATTGAAAGATATAATCTAGCAGCAACTTATAGTGACTCGGATATATCTGAAGCGTATATTGGACATCGCAAAGTAACTTATAATGGGGAAACAAGGGAAGTTATTGCTATAGTAGTAAGAGGTACAAATGGTGCAATTCAAGAATGGACTAGTAACTTTGATATAGGTAGTACCACTAAAAAGAGTAGTTATCCAGATTGGAAGGTAACAAGTAATCATAAGGGATTTGATGTAGCGGCTACACGTATTTTAAAATGTTTAACAAGTTATGAAAGTAGTCATAGCTTAGATGCAGAGGCTCAGAAGGTTTATTGGGTGACAGGACACTCTAGAGGTGCCGCTATTGCCAATATTATAGGGGCAAGATTAATTGATGCGTCTAAGTATGTATATACCTATACATTTGCAGCACCAAATACAACAACAGCTAAAAATGCCGGTAACTATGCAGGGATTTATAATATTTTAAATGAAGATGACTTGGTGCCTTATTTACCAATGAATGCTTGGGGATTTACCCATTATGGTAAATCAGCCGTAGTAAGTATTGCAGATCATTATGAGAAAGAGTGGGAAGATTTAACAGGCTGTAAAAATAGATTTGGTGTTGTAGATTACAATATTGATGCTATTGGTATGGATGATACGCTTAAGGCCTTTAGTGATATGGTTAAAAATCGTAATGAATGTTATGTTTACTCATGTAAGTGTCATGGAGATGGTTCACAAGATAATATTTCAATTAAAAATTATGGGATGTCTAAGAAGAGCCGAGAAGAAGCTATCGCGAAAATACCTCAGGTGGCATTGCCATATTGTAAAATTACACGATATGATGGTGGTTTTATAAGTGGTTGGGACTTTAAAGTATGCCAGCAACCTGAATACTTTATGCAAGTCTTAGCAGCCTATATGGCAGGAGAGATTAATGAGGTAAGGTTTGCTATAGAATTAAATATAGCAGAACGTTATGAAAAAGCTAAAACAGGTATTATTAAATCTGGTTTAGGCGGAATTGAACATCCACATTATCCAGAGTCTTATTATTTATTATCTACACATATTACAGCAAGTTCATTTTAAACGGAATAAGGAGGAGAAATGAAGAAATATATTGTTTTACTCAGCATAACTTTTATATGGAGCAATTTATTTCTGATATTGGCGCTTAATGAAAATAATACACCTTCTGAGGGGTTAGAGGCACTGACTAGTTTAGGAAACTTTGTACTTTATGCAGGACTTAGTGTGGTAGGGATAGTGGTATTTATTATAGGTCTTATAAAATACATCCTTTATATAAGGCGCAATAAAAATAAATAAATCTATTTATAAATACAAAAAGAGGAGATGATGGCAGGTTCCAGCGTCTCCTCTTTCTTTGTATCTGCAAGGTGTGAACTTACTGTGTAAGAGGCTAATGATTGGATTTAATATAGTTGTTGAGCTTTTGAATAAGTGAATCCACATCAATGCCATGTACGGCGCAAGCATCTTCGATAGATTCCATTTGTGAAGATGGGCAGCCGAGACAATGCATACCTGCTTCCATAAGAATGGGTGCAACCCCAGGATCAATTTGTAAGATTTGCCCAATAATCATATCTTTAGTTACTTCAGTCATTTTGAATCTCCTTTAAATAATTAATCTTGTATAATTTAGTAATTAACACTTTTATAAAAAATATACATACTATTAGTTCTTTCTATTCATACTACTTTGTGAAGTATGATATAGGAGGCAAAAAATGAAAAGGCGAGTGGCAATGATTTTAAGCGTAGTATTGGTGCTAGGAAGTATGGTGCCAAAGGCTATGGGGAATATAGAACCATTTAAAGAGGGGGATGTCATTGTTAAATATATAGGGGAGAGACCACCTGAGGCAAAAGGCGTGAATATCAAAGAGGTATACCACTTCCAAAATGC
>CALGWE010000538.1:0-8719 GCA_937935915.1 uncultured Clostridia bacterium | reverse complement strand
TGTATCTATTCAAATGGAAGGTAAAGATGGACAAGAAAAGATTGCTGAAATGATTACAGCACTTAGAAATAATCCACCAACAGAAGTTGATGGTGTAGCAATCAACGTAGCAGAAGACTACAAATTATCTACAAGAAATGATAAAGTAGCAGGTACAATAGAGACAATCAACTTACCAAAATCTAATGTACTTAAATTTATCTTAGCTGACAACAGCTGGTTTGTAATTAGACCATCTGGTACAGAACCAAAAGTAAAAATTTACGCTTCAGTAGTAGGCGAAAATGCAGCAGATGCAGAAGCTAAAAGTGCAAAGTTCGTTGATGCAATCAAAAAAATTCTCAACGTATAATATATAAGTAAGTTCCGCTGAGGGGCTCCTATCAGAGGAGCCCCTCAGTTTTTTATACATAAATAATACTTAAATAAACACAATTAAATAACGCATATATAAGCTTGAAGTAGGACTGAAGGGGAACAGAGAAATTACTAGAAGGCACATAATAAGGACAATTAAATATTAACTAGATATGTAAAACCAACATTTAATTTATAAGTAATGTAGGGGGCATATAATGTTAAAAATAAGTCCAGTGTTTAAAGATTATATTTGGGGTGGTACAAAACTCAAGACTTTATATGATAAAAAAAGTGATTTAGATATTGTAGCTGAAAGCTGGGAACTTTCAACACATAAAGATGGTCAATGCACTATTGCACAAGGGCCAGATGCAGGTAAAACATTAGCTGAGTATATCAAGGAAAAAGGGGGCAATATACTCGGTTATCATGCAGAGCATAGTGATGAATTACCTATTTTAATTAAACTGATTGATGCAAGGGATAATCTATCCGTTCAAGTACATCCAGATGAAGAATTTGCAGCAACCTATGAAGGAGATCATGGAAAAACAGAAATGTGGTATATCTTAGAAGCTGAAGAAGGTGCACAACTTGTTTATGGTTTCAAAAAAGATATGACTAGAGAAGAATTTGAAGAACGTATTCAAAATAATACACTTACAGAATCATTAAACTATGTAGATGTTAAAAAAGGTGATGTATTTTTCATAGAACCAGGCACAATGCATGCTATTGGAAAAGGCATTCTTATTGAAGAAGTACAACAAAGCTCTAACGTAACTTACCGTGTTTATGATTATGGCAGAAAAGGTGCAGATGGCAAACCAAGACAATTACATATCGATAAAGCAGTTCAAGTTACAAACTTAGAGCAAGCCTATCACGCAAAAAGTGAATATACCCTAGAACAAGAAGACGGCTACGCAAGAGGAGTCCTTGCAAAATGCAAATACTTCATCGTAGAGCGCCTTGATATTACAAAAGAAATTGCCATGTACTGTGATGAAAACTCATTCCATTCACTTCTTGTAACAGAAGGAAATCTTAAAGTTTATTCAGATACAGAAACAATAGAGGCCAAAAAAGGCGATAGCATTTTCATCCCAGCTGCATCAGGAAACTACAAAATCCAAGGCAAAGGACAAGTTATCCTTTCAACAATCTAAGGGGAAAACATGAAAATAAATCCAAAACTTATTCAAATAGTTACAGTAGCAGCAATGATCCTAGGCGGCATTATTCTTTGTAGCCAGCTTTCACAACTCATCACCATGAACAAAACAGTCAAAGAAATTTCAAACATAAACAGTGAAGCCAGATTCACCCTAGAAGAAGATGCAAAAGTAAAAATTACTTACAGGTACGTAGTAGAGGAAGGCGGTTTCAATATCTTACTACAAAATCAAAACAATGAAATACAAAATCTAATCACAACCCAAAACAACGGCCAACAAACTCTCACGCTATCTCAAGGCACCTACACCATCCAAGTCAAAGCCCAAAAATTTAAAGGCCTATACCACATCAACGCATACAAATTATAAAAAACGCTTAGTGCACACAAAAATTAAATACTCCGTGTACTAAGCATTTTTTTTTATCTTTTATATCAATGTGGATAACTACTACTTTATTTTCTATCACTACAAATGTGGATAACTTTTCAAATTTAAAAAAATCTCAATCTGTGGATAAAAATCACACTCTTAGAAAACGTCTCAAAAACTTATTTTATCCACAAGCTTAATCAACGTTCACCAAAGCCCATTCAACCCTTGATTAAACAAGCACAGAAGAAGATTTTATCAAACCCTCACAAAAAATACAAGCTAAAAAAATATATATTATCGTGCCAATTCGCCCTCGGCAAACATAGTTCTAAAAGCCAAAAAACTCATTTCCTCGAAGCCTTGCCGACCCGTCAGTCATCGCCCTCTGGAGATATAGTTTTTAAGGTTAATAACTTGGTAGAAACGATTTTGGTTGAACCAGAGCGTGGATAAGTGGGGGAGAAAATTTTATCTAACCTTCGAACGAAGTGAGGGTTAAGGAAAATTTTACTCCCCCACTTATCCACGCGAAGTAAAAAACTTAAAAGTTTCCTTCCTAGTCCCCTTAAAAAATAAATCGGAAGAAATGTATTGTTTTTTCTCCTTTTTGGTTATATTTTATTAATAGGCATCAATAAAGATATATATGAAGACAAACACATCAAACATGGCTGTATGAATCTCATCTCTTACAATACAAAGATAGCAATATTGGAGTAGGAAGTAGATAGGAGGAGAATAATGAAAGTATTAATAACAACAGATGCGTTTTCACCGATGATTAATGGTGTTGTAACTTCTACAATGAATTTATATGAGGAACTTACCAATCTGGGGCATGACGTAAGAATCCTTGCATTAGCCAATGATCATCATTCAAGAAGAGTAGGTAATGTGTATTATATTCATTCTTTTGGGGTAAGTTTTTATCCAAATGCAAGAGCAACAGTGGTATATCGTAATCGCTACATTGATGAGATTATGGAGTGGCAGCCTGATATTATTCATACACAAACAGAGTTTTGTACGTTCTTTATTGCTAAACGTATTGCCAGAAAGTTAAATATTCCGATGGTTCATACATACCATACAATGTATGAGCACTATACAAACTATTTTATAAAAAGTGAAGTAGTAGGACATAAGGCAGTTGTACTATTTTCAAAGGAAATCATTAAAAATGTAGAAGCTGTTATAGCACCTACTA
Source organism: uncultured Clostridia bacterium (assembly GCA_937935915.1). Taxonomy (GTDB): domain Bacteria; phylum Bacillota; class Clostridia; order Lachnospirales; family Cellulosilyticaceae; genus Cellulosilyticum. The sequence goes on along the minus strand of CALGWE010000538.1, from coordinate 5,599 downwards.
TTAAAACTAAAAATACATTAGAACAATATGGCATACACACGCATATAGAGGTAATCCCAACAGGTCTTAAATTAGATAGATTCCAAGAAAAGATGTCTTCTGAAGAGCGCAGTAGACGCAGAAAAGAATTAGGGATAAGTGATAAAGATAAGGTACTCATTACGGTTGGAAGACTTGGTAGTGAGAAAAATATAGATGAAATCCTTGCGAATATGGTAGAAGTACTTAAAGAGCATAAGGATATAAAAATGCTGATTGTAGGTGATGGGCCTCATAGAGAAGCATTACAAGAAGAAGCAGAAAGACTACAGATAGCAGACAATGTTATTTTTACAGGTATGGTGCCAATTGAGGAGGTGCACAATTATTATAAGTTAGGTGATATTTTTGTAAGTGCCTCTATTAGTGAGACACAAGGATTAACTTATATAGAAGCACTTATTAGTGGCTTACCACTTCTATGTAGGCAAGATGATTGCTTAAATGGGGTTTTAATAGAAGGTGAAAATGGCTTTGCTTATAACACAAAGGAAGAATGCTTAGCATATCTTAAAAAGCTCTTAAACGATGAAGCATTATGCGCTAGATTAAGCGTTAATGCTGCAGAGGGTGCAGAAAAATTTAGTGCAAAAGCATTTGGTGAGTCTGCTGTAGCATTATATGAACGTGTTATAGATAACTATAAGAAAGAAAACAATGATTTAGAAAATACTATGAGTATGTAAAAGCATAACAATAAACTAATTGAAATAAATCTATAATCTAGATATAAAACAGGGGGATTAGATGAAATTATATATTAAGCAAAGAGTCTTTTCATGGACTGATTCATTTATTATCAAAGATGAAGCAGGTAATGACAAATACTATGGGAGATGTGAATTTCTATCTTTAGGACATAAACTTCATGTAGAAGATTGCTATGGGCAAGAAGTGATTTATATTGAGCAAAAGCTATTAACCTTCATGCCTAAGTTCAATATTTTTATAAGAGGAAGAGAGGTTGGTCAGTTAGTAAAGGAACTCACATTTTTCAAACAAGTATATACTGTACCTAATGCGGGAATTGAGGTTCGAGGGGATTTCTTTGCTCATGATTATAATGTATTACAATATGGCAGTTCCATTATGACATTAAATAAAGAATGGTTTACTTGGGGAGATAGTTATGTTTTAGATATTCCTGACCCAGCAGATGAACTAATGGGTCTTGCTATTATGTTAGCTATAGATTGTGCACAGTGTAATGCAAATAATAATTCTTAAAAAATAAAGCCATAGCTTACAACTTCTTGATAAGGAGTGTAAGCTATGGCTTTATTTTTTTGAGAAAAAATTATTTAAGAGATGATAGTAAACGATAAATAAGCAATTTGTATATTTGGTAGTAAATTATAAAGTTAAAGTGCTGATTATTTGGAAAATTTCAATAAATAAATTGACAATTGAAAAATAACAAACTATTATGAATGTAATAGGGTACTAACACACTTTAAAGTGCTAAAGGGGAGTTAACAAATTATTTAGCCAAATAAAAAGGAGATGGGGAAATGAAAGAATTGTGTTTGGTATTATTTATTGGCATTATGATTGGCGTGGGGATTTATAGTAAAACAAGAGTTAAGAGTACAAATGACTTCTTCTTAGGTGGAAGAAATATGGGCGGTTGGGTAAGTGCTTTTGCTTATGGTACTTCATATTTTTCAGCAGTTATTTTTATTGGTTATGCAGGTGCACAAGGATGGCAATTTGGGGTGCCTATCACTTGGATTGGAATAGGTAATGCAATTTTCGGCTGTTGGCTTGCATGGAAAGTACTTGCAAAACGTACACGTGAAATGACACACAAATTAGATGCAAAGACAATGCCTGAGTTCTTTGAAAAGAGATATCAGAGTAAAAATATGAAACTTGTAGCAGCAATCATTATGTTTATTTTCTTAGTACCTTATACAGCTTCTGTTTATAAGGGATTAGGATATATTTTACAAAGTTCATTTAACATTAGTTTTAACGTAGCGATTTTCTTTATGGCATTACTTACAGCTGTATATTTAATCTTAGGTGGTTATGTGGCAACAGCTATTAATGATTTAATTCAAGGTGTCATTATGATTGTAGGATGTATTCTTATGGTATTTTATGTAGTGAATCATCCAAACGTTGGTGGTTTAAGTGCAGGACTTCAAACGCTACAAGAACTTGATTCAGCATTAACAAGTCCATTTTCAGATAGCAATAGATTCTTACCTTTATTAGGGCTTATTTTAATGACAAGCTTCGGTGTATGGGGGCTTCCTCAAATGATTCATAAATATTATGCAATCAAAGATGAAGCAGCTATTAAAAAGGGAACTATTATTTCAACACTGTTTGCTTTAATCATTGGTGGTTCAGCTTATTTTACAGGTTCATTAGGACGTTTATTCTTCTTAGAAGAAACAACAGATGCAGCAGGAGTACTTCAAAAAGTAGCTGTTATGCCAGGGGCAACAATTGCAGCGCCTAATGCTGGAACATCAGATATGATTATTCCACTTATGTTAGAAAGTGCACTACCAGCCGCACTTATGGGGATTATCATTGTACTTATTTTATCAGCTTCAATGTCTACATTAGCTTCATTAGTACTCGTATCTAGTTCAACGATTTCTATCGACTTTATCAAAGGTTTTGTGGCACCTAAGATTTCAGATAAAGCAACAATGCGTACAATGAGAGTATTCTGCGTATTATTCGTAGGTTTATCTTATATCATGGCAATCTTCCAATCTAGTACAATTGTAAACTTAATGTCACTATCTTGGGGCGTTATTTCAGGTATGTTCTTAGGGCCATATGTATTCGGTTTATATTGGAAGAAGACAACAAAAGTTGGAGCTTGGGTAGGTTTCATAGCAGGTGGTTTAACAGTAGTTGCCGGCACAGTACTTGGGAATATGGGACTTTTACCAGCAGGTGTCACATCACCAGTTATCTCAAGTTTAGCAATGATTGTGTCTTGCATCGCTGTACCAGTAGCAAGTTTAGTAAGCACACAAATGAGCGAAGCCCATATTGTAGAAGTATTTGGTGAAGAGAAAGCTGTAAATTAAAAATAGAAATTAAAAAACATAAAGTATAACATAAGATAAAAATAAAAAGGTTAAAAATGCGATTTAAATATTAGAAATAGCATAATTAATTAACGTAAAATATATAATATTATAAAATTGTTTTGACAAATGGAATTAAAAAGAGTATACTAACGCTAACATAAATTTTAAACCGTTGATGAGGAGATAAAACTATTAGCGCCCTTACAGAGAGCTAGGGAAGGTGGGAGCCTAGCAGAAAGCGGAGTAGATAAATGGACCTCGGAGGGTTGAGTGAAAAAGTCTGTGATGGATTAAATGGGCCCTAGTAGCTTATACCGCAAGACCAGCGTTATCATAGGTCGGAATGTGATAGCATTCTATGAAGAGATGAGCACATTGTGCTAATCAAGGTGGTACCGCAGAGCATATGCATCTGTCCTTGGCTAAGGATGGGTGCTTTTTTATTTAATAGGATTCCACATAGAATGTTAAATCAGAAAGTAAATACTTTGAGGATTTTAGTAAGAAAGTAAAAATAGTAGAAGAGTATTAAGGAGGATTTAACATGAAAAAGAAAATGGCAATGATTTTAATGGCAAGTATGATTATGAGTTTAGGTGTTGGTTGTAGTAGTGGACCACAAGGCGGAGAAGCCAGTGAAGCAAATGAAACAACCCAAACAGCAGAAAAGACAGCACCAGCAGGAGCTAAAAAGGTTGCGATTATTCAATATGTAGAACACCCAAGTTTAGATACAATCAGAGAAAGTACTATTAGGGCATTAGCAGAAAAAGGTTTTGTAGAAGGGGAAAACATTACAATTGATTATCAAAATGCACAAGCTGATCAGTCAAACTTAAATTCTATCGCAAGTAAATTTGTAGGTGAGAAAGCAGATGTTGTTATCGCCATTGCTACACCATCAGCGCAAGTTATGGCAGCAGCTACTTCTGATATTCCAATTATCTTTTCAGCTGTAACAGATCCATTAGGGGCTAAACTTGTAGATAGCTTAGAAAGTCCATCTGGCAATGTAACGGGAACATCAGATGCGATTCCAGTAGATGAAACATTTGAACTTTGCAAGGCACTTACACCAGATGTTCAAACATTTGGTTTCTTATATTCAGCAGCTGAAATCAACTCTGAATCAGTAATTAATGAAGCAAAAGAAATTGCAAAAGACTATGGTTTTGATTATAAAGAAAGTACAATTACTGCAACTACTGAATTACAACAGGCAGCAGAGATTTTAGCAAGCAAAGTTGATGCGATCTATGTACCTATTGATAATAATATCGCTTCAGCTATGCCAGTGCTTTCAAGTGTTGGTAAGAAAGCGGGCATTCCAGTATATGTAGGGGCTGACTCTATGGTAAATGACGGTGGATATGCAACTGTAGGGATTAACTACGAAGACTTAGGTCAAAAAACAGGTGAAATGGTAGCGGACGTTTTAAATGGCAAAGCAATTAGTGAAATGCCAGTTGCTACATTAGATAATTTCTATAAAGTAATTAACAAAACAACAGCTAAAGCAATTGGGGCGCCAGAAACAGCAGAGGGTGCAATCATCGTAGAATAAATCAAACATCATTGAGTAAAAGGAGAGGAAAAAATGAATGCAACAATTGCAATGTCCGCTGTAGAACTAGGACTCTTATATACGTTACTGACTTTAGGATTATTTATCTCATATCGTATATTAGATATACCTGATTTAACAGTAGATGGAAGCTTTACTTTAGGTGCTGCAGTATCTGTAATTATCACAATGAAAGGAAGTCCAGAGCTTGGGATTTTAGCAGCGGCAGCAGCAGGGACTTTAGCAGGAATGGTAACGGCCATATTACAAACAAAACTTAAAATACAGCCTATCTTAGCAGGGATTTTAACAATGACTGGCTTATATTCTATTAACATTATGATTATGGGTAAGCCAAATTTATCTTTACTAGGGGAAGAAACTATTTTTACTAAGTTAAATACAGCTTTAGGTGGTGAAAATGCAGAAATAGTTATTGGGGTTGTGGGTGTAGCTATAATCTGTATTTTATTAGGCGTCTTTTTACATACAAATGTTGGGCTTGCTATACGAGCAACAGGAGATAATGAAGATATGGTACGTTCTTCTTCTATAAACGTAAATCGTATGAAAATTATAGGGCTTGCCCTTGCCAATGCATTAGTTGCTTTATCAGGTGCACTTGTAGCACAAAAGCAAGCTTCAGCGGATACAGGAATGGGAACAGGTATGGTTGTTATAGGAATTGCTTCGCTTATTATAGGTGAAGTTATCGTAGATAGCGTAGTGAAACAACGTGGTATTAAAGCTAATATTATAGCAGCTATCATTGGTTCAATTATTTACCGTTTAATTATTTCTTTAGCATTAACATTTGAGATTTCAGCTACAAGTATGAAATTAATTTCAGCAATTATCGTAGCCTTTGCAATTTCATATCCTGTGATTATTTCAGGAGTTAAGGACAAATTAAAACAACGTGCTAGAATGAAAGGAG
>CALGWE010000537.1:0-5416 GCA_937935915.1 uncultured Clostridia bacterium | reverse complement strand
TTAACAGTTTGAGATGAATAATCAAATAATATACAGTTTGGCACTTCTAATACCTCAATTTGTGTATAGTCATTATTGCAATATGCTTCCCATACATTATATTTAAAGTTTTCAAGTAGTGCTAAACGATAACGATGACGTGGTGCTTTCTCTAATAAGGTTGGTACATACTTTTCAATAAAGCTATCATCTTTTAACATGAGTGTATGATGATCTTTAAATTTTTCACGGTCTAATGTTTCAAAGGCCACTGGCATTTCACTAATATGTTCATGTAAGAGATAATCTAAACGAATCATTTCTTTAACGATTTCACTATTGACATTCTCAAACCCTTCTGCAAACTCAATGAGCTTATGGTAGTAAGACATTTTATTGTGCTGAATTTTATCATAGCCTTTTTCAATCCAGAATTTCGCTAAAGCGTCAAAGCATTTAAATGGAGACTCAAATCTTGTAAATAAATACTCTAAACTATTTTTGAAACGCTCGCTATTATAATAACGTTCTAACATCTCTTCAATATCATGTAATAATAACATTTCTTTGTAGCTTACATCTTTTGTATAAAGAATTTCATATGGTGGCTCTGCTTTATAAATGAGACCATACTCTTCTGCTTTTTGACGAAGTCCTGAGCCTTTAAGTAATTTTAAGAACCCTAATTGAAACTGCTCTGGACGTAGTGAAATAACATCATCAAATGACTTGCCAAATGATGCATAATCTTCATAAGGAAGTCCTGCAATAAGATCTAAGTGTTGATGAATATTCCCAAGTGCCTTAATCTTTAATACTACCTCTTTAATATCTGCAAATGGCATTGGACGCATAATTGTGTCTAGTACTAGTTGATTTGTAGATTGTACTCCAATCTCAAATTGAATAAGACCTGGTCTTGCATCTTTTAAAAGGGCAATCATTTCATCTGTTAAAAGCTCTGCTGCAATCTCAAAATGGAAGTTCGTATAGCCATTATCAATAGCCATAATATGTTGCCAAATTTCCATAGCATATTGACGTTTTGCATTAAATGTACGGTCTACAAATTTTACTTGTTTGACGCGTTTTTCTGTGAAATATGTCATATGCTCTTTCACACGTTCTAAAGGCGCAAAACGTACCCCGTGTTCAATAGATGATAAGCAGTATTGACATCTAAATGGGCAACCTCTAGAAGCTTCATAATAAATAATTTTATGCTCAAGACCCTCTAAAGAATCATATACAAATGGTAAATACTCTAAATCCAGTGGTTGTCTTGGTCTATTTTTAACAATCATGCCTTCAGCATTTTTATAAATGAGTCCACTAATTTGTTCGAGCGCCCCACCTTTACCTGAAAGGTAATCTAAATACTCTTTCCAAGTTTCTTCCCCTTCGCCTTCCATTACAAAGTCGATTGGTAATATATTTAATAAATCTTCCCCTTCATAAGTCACTTCAGGTCCTCCTAAAATAATCTGAGTGTCTGGTAAGATTTTCTTAAGCGTTGGCACAAGCATTTTAATAAATGACATATTCCAGATATAGCATGAAATACCTAAAACATCTGGTGCTTCTTCATAGATTGTTTTTATAATATCATTTTCATTTTGATTAATAGTTAGTTCAAGTACTTTAATATTCTCCTCATACTCTTTACAATAAGTTGCAATGGAACGTAAAGCTAAAGATGTATGAATATATTTTGCATTAAGTGCAAGTAAAACAACTTTCACGTCTCTAATTCCTTTCCAAGTAGAAATTTATTGTTATAACTTTACTTATTATAGCACATATTGTAATAAGCGACAAAAAAATAAGTTGCTATAGAGCCTATAGCAACTTATTTCATTTATTTCATATGGAGTCATCTTTATTATGGTGTAGTAGTTGTTGTAGTTGTATCTACAATACCATTTGTGTCATTCACAACACCATTTTTAGCTGTTGTATTAGTTGCAGCTCTGCCACCATTTACTGCACCATTATCTGTGCTTGTCCCATTTGTTGCACCATTTACTGTATTAGTACCATTGTTCATAGTATTATTTGTCATAGCACCATTTGTACCAGCAGCACCATTGTTCATAGCCCCATTTGTACCACCAGCGTTATTTCCTGTGGCATTTGCACCATTAGTACCAGTTGTATCGGTAGCATTAGTGGTCGTATTAGGTGCTGTTGTAGCAGGTGTATTAGTAGTACCATTGTCTGTTGTACAACCTACGCAAGCAAGCCCCATTAATGTAAGTGCTGTAATAAATAAAAATTTTCGCATATATACTATACTCCTTTTCATGAAATGAAATATTATACAAGCATAGTATAAGCCTTTTACTTAATTTTATGCATTTGCATTACACATACATCAAAATTTTTTGACTAATATCTTTATTTACTTAATGCTTCATCAATAGCCATAGCTGCTTTTTTACCAGCACCCATTGCTAAAATAACTGTTGCAGCACCTGTTACAGTGTCACCACCTGCATATACGCCTTCTTTACTTGTTGCCATTGTTTCTTCATTAACAATGATGCCACCCCATTTAGTTACTTCAAGTCCTGGAGTTGTTGTACGAATAAGTGGGTTAGGGCTTTGACCTATAGCGATAACAACTGTATCAACTGGAATGCAATGTGCACTACCTTCGATTGCTACTGGTCTTCTTCTACCAGAAGCATCTGGCTCGCCAAGTTGCATATCAATACATTCAAGTTCTTTTACCCAGCCTTCTTCACCATGAATTGCTTCTGGGTTACAAAGTAATTTGAAGATGATGCCCTCTTCTTTTGCATGGTGTACTTCTTCACGTCTTGCTGGAAGTTCTTCTTCACCACGACGGTAAACGATGTATACATTTTCTGCACCAAGGCGCTTAGCTGTTCTAGCTGCATCCATTGCTACGTTTCCACCACCTACAACAGCTACGTTTTTACCTACATGAATAGGTGTTGCTGAGTTAGGGAAATCATAAGCTTTCATTAAGTTTGAACGTGTTAAGAATTCATTGGCACTATATACACCATTGAGGTTTTCACCTGGAATATTCATGAATTTAGGAAGACCTGCACCACTACCTACGAACACAGCTTGATAACCATCTTCCATTAATTCATCAATAGTAATTGATTTACCAACAATAACGTTTTTCTCAATATGTACGCCCATTTTTTCGATTTTTTCAATTTCTTTACGTACAAGTGTTTTTGGTAATCTAAATTCAGGAATACCATACATAAGTACGCCACCAACTTCGTGAAGGGCTTCAAATAATGTTACTTCATAACCTTGTTTTGCAAGACTTCCTGCACATGTAAGACCAGCTGGACCTGCGCCTACGATAGCTACTTTTTTACCATTAGAAGCTACTGGTTTCACTTCTTGATTGTTTTGTGCCATCATGTAGTCAGCTACGAAACGTTCAAGACGTCCGATTCCTACTGATTCACCTTTTTTACCTCTTACACATTTACCTTCACATTGGTTTTCTTGTGGACAAACACGACCACAGATTGCTGGAAGGGCATTTTCAGATGTAATGATTTCATATGCTTTTTCGAAGTTTTCTTCTGTGATTGCATGAATGAACTCTGGAATAGGTACATTAACTGGGCAACCTTGTACACAGAAACGTTGTTTACAGTTTAAGCAACGACTTGCTTCTTCTAAAGCTTGTTCTTTTGTATAACCAAGAGATACTTCTTTAAAGTTTTTGTTACGAACATTTGGGTCTTGCTCTGGCATTTGTACTTTGTTTAATGACATATTAGGCATTTTCTTGTCCCCCTATCTGTTGTTTCATACGGCAAATGTGTGCTTCTTGTTCTTTGTACATACCTTGACGACGCATTGCTTCATCAAAATCTACTAAAAATCCATCAAAGTCTGGTCCATCTACACAAGCGAATTTTGTTTCTCCGCCTACTGTTACACGGCAACCACCACACATACCGGTTCCATCAATCATAATAGGGTTTAAAGAAACCATTGTTTTAATATCAAGTGGTTTTGTATAATTAACAACTGCACGCATCATAGGAAGTGGTCCAATGGCAATAACTTCATCGTATTCGTTACCAGCTTCTACAAGTTCTTTTAAAATATCAGTAACGAATCCTTTTTTACCTAATGTGCCATCATCTGTTGCAATATGTACATTGCTATATTTTTCGAAGTCTTCTTTAAGGATAACAAATTCTTTTGAACGGCCACCTAAAATGACATCACATTCTGTACCTGCTTCTACAAGCTTTTTGATTTGTGGATATAGAGGTGCTGCACCAACGCCTCCCCCAATACCAAGTACACGTTTTTTCTTTGTAAGTGGTGCTGCTACACCAAGAGGTCCTGCTACACTTGCGAGGCAATCACCTTGTGCTTTTGAAGCGATTTTACGTGTAGAGTATCCTACTACTTGATAAATAATAGATACTGTTTCTTTTTCGCGATCATAGTCTTGAATTGTAAGAGGGATTCTTTCATCGCCTTCTTCTGCACAGACAATTACGAATTGTCCTGGTTCACATTTTCTAGCAACATATGGTGCATGAACAACCATTTTTTCAACTGTTTCATTTAATTTGATTTTCTCAATAATTTGATACATCTCTTCCTCCTGTTTATGTAAGTTCCACAATACTGATAGATTTTTCAGTAAAGAGATCTATATATTTATCTTTCACCTTAACAATCGGTTTAAATACACAAGCTGGATTAATAGCAACTACCTCTCCTATTTCTCCTGTGCTTAGTTGTACATATACACCAATATAATAAGATGCGATATGCGTTAAAAAGGTTAACAATATCTTGGTATCCAACTTACCAAATACCCCTTCTTGCATGAGCTGCATAACGTCAAATGGTGAGTGTTTCTTTTTATATGGTCTTTCTGAAAGCATTGCATCATATACATCAGCAACAGCTAATACTTTAGCAATATCGTTAATATTTTCACTATATACGCCATAAGGATAACCTGAGCCATCCATTTTCTCATGATGCATTAAGATTCCCACTTTAACATCTAAGCTAATGCCTTGCTCTGGTTGTAAAAGTTCATAAGAATAACGTGGATGATTTTTCATTTCCTCAAACTCGCTATCTGTTAATTTCCCTGGCTTATTTAAAATAGCTGGATCTATTTTCATCTTACCGATATCATGAAGTAGTCCTGCAATAAGCAATGACTCAATTGTGCTCTCCCCATATTTCATCCATTGACCAATTAACATACTAAGCAGTGCAACGTTAATACTATGTGTATACGTATAACTATCTGCATATTTAAAAAGATTAATGCACCCTATAATTTTAAAGTTATCTTTAAAATTATCTTTTACATGACGTTTAATTGTTTTAAATGCTTCAAAATCTATGACATTATCGTCAGCCACTTTTTGAAAAAGTACCTTAGCGGCTTCTGTAC
>CALGWE010000536.1:0-11901 GCA_937935915.1 uncultured Clostridia bacterium | reverse complement strand
AAAACCTTTGTGCCAGCTTGATTTAAGCGGCTTTGAATTTGTGCATAATTAGGCATATAGGCTGTGCTATTAATCACCTTATTATTTTTACTTTGCCACTGAGTACTTGCATAGCTAATTTGTAAGGCTATTTTATCTTTGTTTATGGTCTTTGTAGCTTCTTTTAAGGTTTGATATACTTCATTAATTGGTGTAATTGGGGTATTGGTTATACCCATTTCTTGCTCTGACTTTGTGAGTTTCTTAGCACCATAATCGTGTGCCATGACTATGACATGATCAGCCGCGCTCCCTATGCCTTTATAATCATAGCCTTTAAAATACGTAGTTGGTTGCACCGCTACATTAAGTTTCTTCCCCTTGGCTTTAAGGGCTACCTTAAGTTCTTTTAAGAAAGTAACATAAGGCTGCTTAAGGCCTACATCTGTAAATTGTTCAAAATCAATAGTTACACCCTGGAAGCTTCTTGTTTGACCATCTTTTGTCATACCTTCACATAAGTCTATAATTTCTTTTATAAGGGCACTACGTTTTTGGCTATCTTTTAAAAGTGTACCTGCCTTATTCCCTTTATTATCATAATAAACCATTAAATAAGCTTCTACACCATTATTTTGAGCTTCATCTACTGCCTTCTCAAAGCCTGTTGGTACTTTAAAATCTCCACTTGTTGTATTAATCTTGAAACTATCAGAATCTAAATGGGCCCAACCAAAACTAATGGCATCATAGTCTTTGATTTTATCCATTTGACTACTTGAGCTAATGGCATAACAAGCATGTTGCCATTTTAAAGGTGTATTTAACTTGGCTTGTATACGGCTTAAAATCGTCTTAGCACTTTCGCTACTTAAATTACCTTTAGGATTAAAACTTGTTTCACTTGTACCACTCATAAGATTTAAAGCCTTTACTAAATTAATTTCTCCTTTATGTGTCGTTACATCTTTAAAGGTATTTTGACCTGCATAAGCTTTAGCTAAACTTGTATAGCCTAATTCTTCTACAATCAGCACGGCTGCTTCTTCCCTTGTTAAATCCCCTTCTAAACTTGTATGTACTTTATTGCTGCCTATTTGAAGCGCATCTAAATTTTGTGCAAAGGCTGCCTTACTGGCATTTGCACCATATGCCATACTTGATACGCTAAGCCCCATCACCATAATTGTTATCCATTTTCTTAAGTTTTTCATATTAGCCCCCTTAATATCTTATAAATCATTTTAAGTATAATCCTTTTATGTTACAGTCTCATAACATTTTTAATATTTATAAATAACATTTAATAAATATTAAAAAGCGCATATAACAAACTATACACGCTTTTTATACTATATATAAAATATAATAAGAGTTCACTAGCTATCCATACTTTCTGATTACAGCTGCTTAATTATTTCCTCCAACTGTTCTTGAGACAATAATTTGCCTACTTTACTGCTCCCCTACTTATCAAGTGCTTCTGAAATTTCATTCACCATTGTTTCAGTTGATGTAAATCCACCACCTGATGTATACCATACGTTAGCATCTAAATAAATGATGTGATCATTTTTGTAAGCATCTGTTGTTTTGATTAAATCATTATCAAATAATTGTGCTGCTGATGTGCCGCCACCTGCTACTGCTGCGCGATCTACTACGAATAAGTAATCTGGGTTTTGTTCTACAACATATTCAAATGATGCGTTTTGACCATGTGTTGATACTGCAATTGTTTCATCTACTGGTTTAATGCCAAATGTATCATGGATGATTGCAAATCTTGAACCTGGTCCATATACACTAAATGCACCATCATTGGCAAGGGCAATAAGTCCATTTACATCTTTTTGCGTTGCTTTTGCCTTAAGCGCTTCTACATCCGCTTCTACTGCTGCAACTTTTTCAGCTACTTCTGCTTCTTTACCAAAGATTTCTCCTAAGTAATTCATATTTGTTTTGAATGATTCCATATAATTGGCATTATCTACTGCTAAACTAATTGTTGGTGCAATTTTGCTAAGTTCTTCATAATAATCAGCTTGTCTACCACCAATGATGATGAGTTCTGGCTGAAGGGCATAAATCGCCTCCATATCTAATTCTTTTAATGAACCTACGTTTTCTACGCCTTCTCCTGCATATTCATTTAAGTATGCTGGAAGTTTACTACTAGTTGGTACTCCTGCTACTTCTACATCTAAAACTTGAAGGGCATCTAAGATACCAAGTTCTGCAACTACGATGTTTTTAGGATTTTTAGGAACTTGTGTTTCTCCTAAATCATGTTTCACTGTAACTGTTTCAGCTTCTACTTGATTTTCTACTGCTGCCACTTCTCCTGTCTTTGTTTGAGCGCCACATCCTGTAAAAGCTAATGTCATTGCTGCAAGTGCTGTAAATACTAATTTTTTATTCATTGTAGTTTCTCCTTTTATCTATCTGTTTGTCTATAATTGTTTACTATAATTTATGAGTTTCATTCTCATTAAGACTTGTTTTTTTAGCAGACTCTAAGAGTCTGCTAAAATCTATCATTTAGAAATATACACAAATGTTTTGTCCATTAATCTCTTGTACATTAAATGGCATTTCGTAAATCTCTTCTAAAACTTCTTTTTGAATAATTTCCTGAGTAGGTCCTTCTTTGGCAATCTTGCCATCTTTAAGGGCTACAATATAATCTGAATAACATGAAGCAAAGTTAATGTCATGAATAACAATAATAACTGTTTTACCTAACTCATCTACTAACTTTCTTAAGATTTTCATAATCTCTGCTGAATGCTTCATATCTAAGTTGTTAAGTGGTTCATCTAATAAGATATATTCACTATTTTGTGCAATAACCATGGCAATATAAGCACGTTGTCTTTGCCCCCCACTTAATTCATCTAAATAACGATCTTGAAGATCTGTAAGCTGCATATACCCTATGGCCTCATCAACTTGTTTTTCATCTTCTGCTTTTAAATTCCCGCCACAGTGTGGGAAACGTCCAAAACTTACAAGTTCACGAATTGTAAGGCGCATATTAATATTGTTAGATTGTTTTAAAATCCCTATTTTCTTTGCAAGTGCTTTTTGATCCCATGTAGTGATTTCTTTCCCGTCAATTAAAACCTCACCACTATCACGTTTCATTAAGCGTGTCATAATAGAAAGTACTGTACTTTTCCCTGCACCATTTGGGCCAATGAAAGAAGTGATTTTTCCTTCTGGAATTTCTAGTGATACATTATCTACTACTTTTTTGCTACCATACATTTTTGAAATGTTTTTCACCTGAATCATTGTGTACGTCCTTTCATTAATAAGTAAATAAAGTAAATACCACCGATAAAGTTAATAATAATACTTACGCTGACACCAAACTTCAATAAATGTTCTGCTACATACTGACCACCTATTAATGCTACAATGCTTATTAAAAGAATTGTAAAGCTTAGTGTACTATGTTTATACGAATGCATCATATATCTTGCAATATTTACAACTAATAGTCCTAAAAAAGTAATTGGTCCAACAAGTGCTGTAGAAGTAGCTGTTAAAATAACAACGACTACAAGCATACGTTTTACCATTTTATCATAATCTACGCCTAAGTTAATCGCTTGATCTCTTCCAAGTCCCATAACATCTAATACTTTCATAAATCTTGCACTGTAGATAAATGATCCAACAATAGCAATTGTTGCAAGTGTTAATACCTTTGTATTAATATTATTAAAACTTGCTTGTGATTTATCTTGAATTGTTAAGAATTCATTTGGATCCATTAAAACTTGCATAAAAGTTGTTAAACTCTCAAATAAAGTGCCAATGATGACCCCTATAAGTAATAAGAAAAAGATATTATTACTTTTCTTACTAAATACAAGTTTATAAAAGATAACTGATGCACCAAGCATAACCCCTGTTGTTAATAAGAAGTTTGCATTGGCATTTACAATTAACCTATGTGTTGAGCCTAATAAGAATACAATTGCTGTGTTAAGCAGCATATATAATGAATCAAGCCCTAATATACTTGGTGTTAAAATGTGATTGTTTGTAATTGTTTGG
The DNA here is from genome assembly GCA_937935915.1 of uncultured Clostridia bacterium. Taxonomy (GTDB): domain Bacteria; phylum Bacillota; class Clostridia; order Lachnospirales; family Cellulosilyticaceae; genus Cellulosilyticum. Next base: position 7,854 of record CALGWE010000536.1, on the reverse strand, counting down.
AATACCAGTGACGAAAAGCCTACTGCTGCTCCTGTTAAAATAATGGCATATACTCTTGGAATGCGTCTTGAAAGGGCATAGCCATAAGCTTTTGGATTAAGTCCTGTTAATAAGTATAATGCCACAAGCACAATACTTGCGATGATTAACACGGCTAAAATCTTTTTATCTTGGGCTTTAACCTTCATTTTTTGCCCTCCTTAAAATAATATAAAGGAATAACCCGCCACCAATTGTGCCTACCATCATCCCTATAGATACCTCAAATGGATAAATAATAAGTCGTCCTATAATATCACAAATGAGTAAGAAAATCGGTCCTAAAAGTGCTGTATGGTAAAGAGAATTCTTTAAGTTATCTCCTGCATACATTGTTACGACATTAGGAATAATTAATCCTAAAAAAGGAATATTCCCTACTGTAATCATTGTTACAGATGTAATAAGTGCTACAATCCCAAGTCCTACATTCACGATAAGATTGTAATTAAGTCCTAGGTTTGTTGCAAAATCTTCACCCATCCCTGCAATTGTAAATTTATTTGCATACATAAACCCTACAATTACTACAGGTACACTTAAATAAAGCAGTTCATAATTTCCTGACATAATGAGTGATAAGTTACCTTCCATCCAAGATGAAATATTTTGTACTAAATCATATTGATAAGAAAAGTATGCAGTGATTGAACCTACTACTTTCCCCAACATCATCCCTACTAATGGAACGAATATAACGTTCTTTACTTTAATTGATTTAATCATTTTCATAAAGACAACTGTCCCTATCATTGAAAAGATAAAAGCAATCATCATTTTAGCCATTGTTCCAGCCTCACCAAACCAGATCATTCCTACTAAAAGACCTAATTTCGCAAAGTCTGTTGTCCCAGCCGTAGTTGGTGCAACGAATTTATTTCTACTAATTTGCTGCATAATAAGCCCACTAACGCTTAATCCTACCCCTGCTACAATAATAGCTATAAGGCGTGGCAGCCTACTAATTATTAATAGCTGAATTTTATCTTCTCTTAAAGTTAAAATATCGTTTATTGTAAGGCTACTTACTCCCACAAATAAAGAAATAACAGCTAATATAACAAGTATGGCTACAAGATATCTTTTCTTTATACTATGCTTCACCAGTAAGCCTCCTTTTGACATCTTATATTTAACAATGATATAATATTTAAATTAATATATTGATAATCGATTTCATTTATAATAATATCTTAACAAGAAATCATTATCGTGTCTTATAAAATATTTAGATTTCTTGCAATATCTTTAGGTAAATAGGAGGACAACATGCCAAATCTTGAATTAATAATGACTACGATGGAACATTTTCATCATTGTACACTTTTGCCTATTCGTTTTTTTACTAATTTAAATACAACACCTGATATTTATCATTTTGGTTGTTCACTTATAGACTTGGGCATCTTAAAAAAATATACAACTAAAGAAACATTAACGGAGCTTATCCGTTCATTACCGGAAAAAAAGGTCATTCACCATCAATTAGCAGAAGATATTTACTTAACTTTCTGCCCTGTAAATATAGATCATATAGAAGATGGCTCATTTGTAATTGGTCCCTATACAACCAATCTTAAAAGTGATTCCAATTTAGCCTTTAAACCACTTCACTGTATGCCACACTTATTAGTATTACTTGATAACTTACAAGCACATGAAAACGAACTTACATCTCATAATTCAGCTACTTTTCATCAGCATGCCTTAAATGAAGAAAAAATAGATGATTATAGCTACCATGTTACTAAGGCGATTATCTATATTGAGCAAAATTATTATAAACACCTTACATTACAAAAGGTTGCAGATTATTTAGGTATTAATAAGAGTTATTTCTGTACTATTTTTAAAAAAGTAATGAAACAATCCTTTTGCACATATGTTCAAAACTTCCGTATTGAGAAAAGTAAAGACCTTCTTATTCATACAAATGATTCTATCTTAAATATTGCCCTAAATACTGGTTTTAGCAGCTCTAGCTATTTTAATAATACCTTTAAAAAAATTGTAGGACAACCCCCCCTTGAATACCGCCAATCTCATCAATAATATACTAAAAAAGGAGACATCATCCTAATGTCTCCTTTAAATCCAATATTATATTTTGCCTCTATATATAAATTTCTAACTAAATAACTACTAAAATACCTATGCAAATTATTATTGCGATACTTAAAATGCCTGCTACTAAGATGCCTAACTTCTGTATACCATTTAGTTCTATTTTATTTTTAGGCTCTTGGTATTGTTTCATCTTAGATCTCCTTATTTATTTGTATATTCCTTAATCTTCATCCAGTCATATTCAGCTGTTAATCTTACTGTACCATCATAGTGTCCAAGCCAGCTGTCTACACCTGTTCCTGGCCATGTATTCATCATGAGTTTACCAGGTGTTTGAGGAATATTTTCTGTAGCTGTATAAACTGGTTTACCATCTACATACCAAGTAATCGCATCTGGTTGCCATTCAAATCCATATTCATGAAACTCTTCAGATGCATCAAAACCTAAATCATAAACATATTCATGTTCTCCTACTCCATTTGTAAAGTAATTGAATTGCACCTTTGTTGTGTCTTTTCCTAAGAACTCAATATCAATCTCATCCCAAGGATTGTTATCACTAGGTCCTGTATATGTAAAGAACGATGAAACAACACCTACATTTTTAATGGGCTTCATACGTACTTCATACATTCCGTAGTGGAAGAATTTTCTTGTACGATATTCTCCACCTGACCACTTAGGAGAAGCACCTTCTCCATCTTCATCAATACTAAGTGTCATTTTTCCATCATTAAACTGTACGTTATCTTCGCGCCATGTACAGTCAAACATACTCCCATTACTCCAACCATTAGCTTTTTCCATTAATGTATTATCATGAGCTTCAAATTGATTTTCAAATCCAGCTACATTTTCTAGTTCGTTCATGTCTTTGTCCTCCTCTGTGACCTCCTTATTTACTTGTACTGCCTGTGCTTGTTGTACATTTGCATTTTGACACCCTACAAGCATGAGACCTAGCCCAACTAAAATACCATATCGCCTCACATCTTTCTCCTTTCTAGAACTCACATTTGTCTATATGATAAGTATACGAGAACACACTACTTGACGTAAGCCCATAATATTACGATAAGACCTGATAAAATTAATTAAACTAAATTTTCAATCAGACAACCTGGAAATGAACGTATTTTCATCGATTTCCCCTTTAATTAATTCAGCTAATGCTTCATAATACTGTGCACTTTTATCTTTATCTAAAATCTGATCATAAGCTGGATGTTGTCCCTTATCTGCCTGAATGCGAAAACATCCATATAAAGTTTTAAACTGCACTTCATCTATAATTTGATCTTTATAAGCTGGTAAGCCTACACCATACTTCCTAATAGCTAATTGTGAAATGTCATACATCATATTTAAGTATAATGCTTTAAGCTCTTTATCTTGAGCTACTTTACTATTTTTACTAATTACCATCAAATCCGAATAACCACCTATATTATAGCCAGGTTTATCATTTGGAAATGGCATTACTTTTACTTCTTTCTTTATTTTAGATTCATCATCATCAATACTAGAAGAGGCCCAGCTCCCATATACAAGCATAGCGGCTTCTCCCTGCGTAAATATATGTGAAGCGTCATAAGCATCACTATCTAAATATGTACTTTGCCAAGGTTCTAACTTCGCAATCTCCACCATCTTCTGGGCTGCTCTACGAAACTGTGGTGTATCAAATTTGCTTGGATCAGCCGCCGCTTTATAAATGCTATCTACGTCCCCTTCACCTAGAACAAATGCCATATAATATAACGAATTTAACCACTGCTCTTTCATTCCACCTGCCAGTGGTGTAACGCCATTGGCCTTAAATATTTTAATAGCCTCAATAAATTTATCATAAGTTGTAGGATATTGTACACCATATTTCTTAAATAATTCTTTATTACAAAATAAGCTTACATTCCATCCATATATTGGTAGCGCATAAATTTCATCATTAAAAGTCATTCCATCCAAAGCATGTGGCAAACAGAGTTCTTCAAACTTTGTCTCTTTTAAACTTTCAGTAACATCTGCAACTAAATCTAACTCTACATATTTCTCTAAATTACCATATCCCCATGTGAAAAATATATCTGGTAATTCATTTGTAATTGCTGCATTTTGTATATTGGATTGATAAACATCATTCTTAAAACTTGTTATTTCAAAGCCTATATTCTCGTTTTCATATTTCTTAGTCACTTCTTCAAGCATTGTTTGCATATCTCCATGTAGTGTCCATATGGTGATGATTTCCTTCTCTTGATTTAAATGTGCATATGCATTTTTCTTTTGTACATCTGAATAAATTCTAAATAATAATATGCTTAAAATAAGCCCCAAAAACACCACTATACCAATGATGATTCTATTAATTAATTTATCGTCTTCCATTTGCCCTATCTCCTTATTGCCCTATTTTATATACATGGAATTTTAAAACACACAAAACAACCTTGCATGATACAAGGTTGTTTTATGTAATTTATTAGGCTTTTACAGCTCCAGCAGTCATACCACTGATGAATTGTTTTTGAAGTCCGAAGAAAATCATAAGTGGTGGTAATGTTGTTACACAACCAGCTGCCATTAATAAATCGTAACGGTTTTGGTAGTTTCCAACGTATAAACGAATACCTACTGGGATTGTAGCAACATCTGATGAAGTTGTTAATACCCAAGCGAATAATAATTCGTCCCATGCCATAAGGAAAATATAAATACCTGTTGCAATGAGTCCAATTCTAGCGATTGGTAAGATTACTTTTAAGAAAGCTTCAAATCCACTACATCCATCAATGATAGCTGCTTCTTCTAACTCTTTTGGAATCCCTGCGAAGAATCCTCTTAAGATCCAGATACTAAATGGAATGTAGAATGCTGAATATACTAAGATTAACCCAGCGTATGTATTGATAATTTGAATTCCTAAAGTTTCTTGAATTTTAATAAACATGAGATAAAGTGGTAATAAGAACATGATCCCTGGTACCATTTGTGTTGCAAGTACAGCTGCACCGAATACCCCTGAACCTGGGAATTTAAATCTTGCTACTGCATATCCTGCAAATGTTGCGATACTTAAAGCTACAATTGTTGTGATGCCACATACAATTACACTATTTTTGAAATAGTTGAAGAAGTCAACGTTCTTCCACATATCTACGTAGTTTTCCCAATGGTTAGGTATACCTATTTTACCAGTGGCAATATCACTTTGTGTCATGAGTGATGTTAAGATCATCCATGCGATTGGGAAGAGGGCTGCTATTACAAATAGCCATACAATAGCAGTTCCAATTCCATCTAATATTCTTTTTCTTCTCTTATATTGAGATAAGCTTTTTGTTTTCTTCACTAGTCATTCACCACCAAATCATCTTGGAATACTTTATACCATAATGCAACTAATCCTAATACACAAATCATAACGATAACTGTTGCTGCTGCCCCAGGACCGAATTGCCAGATTTGGAATGAGTTACGATTAATATTTGTCATGAGTAAGTCCCCATATTTTCCTGGGAAACCAGCTCCGTGACCGAACATCATGGCTACGATATTAAATGAGTAAATATAATTAATAATACCATTTAATATTTGAATTGATAAAACAGATCTTAATAAAGGTAATGTAATACTTTTAAATTGTTGCCATGCATTAGCTCCATCAATTTCTGCTGCTTCATAATAATCTACAGGAATTTGTTGTAAGCCTGCTAAAAGCATAAGCATTACAAAAGGTACTGTTCTCCAAATTGTAGGGATAATGATTGCAATAAGTACTCTAGGACCTGTTAACCAATAAGGACCTTCTGGAATAAGATGAAATACATCTACAAGAAGTCTATTGATAACCCCATCTTGTTGCCACATGAATCCCCATAATAAACCAACAACGAATGATGGTACAACCCAAGGTGTCATTAATAATGTTCTTGCAAGACCTTGGAACTTGAATTTTCTATTTAGTAATATTGCTAGTAATAAACCAATGCCAATTACTAGGAAACTACAGATTAATGAAAAGATTGCTGTATTTCTAAGTGCATCAATAAATCCTGAACGAATTGTACTTGTAGGATCAAATAACACAGTCCAATAGTTTTGAAGTCCTATAAAAGGTGCCCCTAAAAACTTTTTAAGTGTAAATTGATTAAGTTTTAAAAATGACATCCAAATCCCCGAAACGATAGGGATTAAGTGAACAACAAACATTGCAATGAGTGCTGGTGCAATTAAACCATATGCAAGCTTATTTTTCTTAATTTGTGATAATAAACTTCTTTTGACTGTGCCTTTTTTATTTAGCCCTTTTGCTACTTTACTCACTTCTTTTTACCTCCCGCACCAGTGTATTTAATGCATGTAATTTATTGTTCGTTGTAAATTACTGTACATTCACTAGCTGTTTGATCTAAGATTTCTTTTGTTTTAGCTGGATCGTATGGTCCGAATACACCCATAACATTGTCCCAAACATTACTTAAACCTTTTTGAAGAATTGTTTCTGATGGACCCCAACCTGCAACTGATGGATAAGCTTTACCGAAGTCAGCTTGTTCTTTGAAAGCTTGACGCATTTCTTCATTTGCAACGAAGTCTGTTTCATAAGCTGCTTTAACTGTTGGTAAGTTACCACATTTTTCTTGGTATGCAACTTGTGCTTCTGGTGTCATTAAGTATTCGATAACTTTGAATGCTGCTTCTTTGTTTTTAGATGTTTTGAATACTGATAATCCACTACCACCGAAGAATGCATATCTACCTTTTGGACCAGCTGGGAATGGTGCTGTACCAACTTTTTCAGCAAGTTCTGGTTTTTCTCTTCTTAAAGTTGCAATTTCATATGCTCCAGAGAACATTGTTGCAAATTCACCTTCATTGAATGCAGCTTCGATTTCAGCTGAGTTTTTCTCAAGACCTGGCATACTGAGTAATCCTTCTGTTGCAAGTTCTGTGTAGAATTTAATACCTTCTACAGCTTCATCTGAGTTGATTACACATGTTTTGTTATCTTCAGCGATAAATTCTCCGCCTGCTCCCCAAATCCATGGTGCATAGTTATGGATAACGTTCCAGTCATTTTTACCTGGCATACCGAGTGGTGTGATTTTTTTACCATCGATTTCGATATCTTTCATTTTTGTAAGCGCTTCTTTAAAGCTATCCCATGTTTCGAAATCTGTTTCTGGATTTACACCAGCTGCTTCACAAACGTCTTTTCTGTAGAATAATGCTCTTGTATCGATGAACCATGGTGCTGCGTATCTTTCATCGCCGCCACCTAAGATTTGTGTTGTTGGAAGTGTCGCTTCATAGAAAGCTTCTTCTCCTCCGAAACGATCATAAATAGGTGTTAACTCTTCTAAAGCACCCATAGCTGCAATAGCTGCGATTTGTGTTGTACCAAGTTGTGTGATATCTGGACCTTCACCACTTGTAGCTGCTGTTGTTAATTTTGTCCAAGCTGAACCCCAGTCTAATACTGTTGGTTGTACTTCGATATCTGGATTTGCTTCTAAGAATGGTTGTAAGATTTCCATGAAATCTTCTTCTGGTGTACCACTGTTAGGCATGAGCCACATTGTTACAACTGTTTTTCCTCCATCTTGAGGTGCGCTACTGCCTTCTGCACTAGCATTTGCTGTGTTTGTTGCTCCACCACCGCAGCCTGCTAATGAAGTTACTAATAATGCTGATACTAAAAGCTTAGATAATAATTTTTTATTCATATTTATCTCACCCTTT
>CALGWE010000535.1:0-20747 GCA_937935915.1 uncultured Clostridia bacterium | reverse complement strand
AGCTGTTCAGATGATTAACTCAATGTTAGTTCTGAAATCTGATATAGAAAGCTTTTCAACTATGGATGTAACTGTAATAGATGAATATACAGGAGTGGCAGAATTTCTTAAGATGGGAGCAGCTTCTAGCTTTATTTTAAGAGGAGATGAAGTGACCACTATTCGTTCAGATTCATTGCCACTTGGTATATTAGAACATATTGATGTAGAAGTTTATAATAAGCAGCTTCAGGATGGGGATATCATTATTATGGTTACAGATGGTATGTTAGAAAGCAAAAATGATTTTGTAGGAAAAGAAGATACATTTAAACAGTTTATATTGGAGATGGAAAGTCATAATCCAGAGTATATGGCAAAGCACTTAATGCAAAGATGTGTAGATCTTCTAGGTGGTGGGGATCAAGATGATATGACTATTTTAGTGGCAAGAGTATGGAAGCAATATGAAGGTTTAAATATGAAGAGGATTAATTAAAAGAATATTCACCAGTCCATAATCTATTTAAGACTGGTGAATATTTTTGATTAAAAATGGTAATTTTTAAAAGAGTAAATCATTTTATTTAGAAAAGGGGAGAGGTGTTGAAATTTAGATTGATGTTGATTTATAGTATAAGGGATAGCCAAGTTTAGATCATGCATAGTAATACGATTAAGCTTATGAATACATTAATTGATTAAAATTGGACAAAGGGTCATAAATTATGAGATTAATGAGTAAACATTTACTAGTACAAATTTATAAAGTAGGTCTATTAAGATACAAAATATGGCTATACTAAAGACGAGCCACTTAAAAATGGCAAGGCTATAAAGGAGACAAAAGATGTCTAAGAAAATAGAGTATAAACTGCAACAATATATTAAGCAGCATGAACTTTTGCAAAATGGAGATGAAGTTATCATTGGCGTATCTGGAGGTGCAGATTCTATGATGCTATTTCATTATCTGTATACTCATAGAGAAAAGTATGGGATTCATATAAAGGTAGCCCATGTGAATCATGGAATAAGGCAGGCAGCTGAAGGCGATGCAGTTTATGTAGAAGAAGTTTGCAAGAAGTGGCAAGTCCCATTTTATAGGCATGATTGTAATATTAAAGACTTAGCTAAGGAGAGACAACTTTCAGAAGAAGAAGCTGGGCGTGAGGAAAGATATAATTTCTTTATATCTTTATTAAATCATAATGGTAAAATAGCAACAGCACATAATATGAATGATCAAGCTGAGACATTAATAATGCGCTTCATAAGAGGGACAGATATTAAAGGGCTAGGTGGTATTTCGCCTAAGAGAGGTGAAATAATACGACCATTATTATGTCTTACAAGAGCTGAAATTGAGGCTTATTGTAAAGCGTATGAATTACCATATAAAGATGATCATACTAACTTTTTACCGATTTATACACGTAATAAAATTAGGTTACAATGCATTCCTTATATCGAAAAAGAAATAAGCCAAGGTGTAATTAGAACATTAGGTCAGCATAGTGAATTATATCAGGAAGAAGAAGATTTTTTAAAACAACATACTGAGACATTATTTAAAGAATGTAACAATGCAAGTACTGATACAAACACTAATGTAATTAAACTAAATCTAGAGAAGTTAAAAACTTATCATCGTTACATGCAAAAGCGTCTTATTCATTTGACACTTTATAAGTTAACTGGCAAGGGTAAAAATATTACTTCTAAGCATATAGAAGCAATATTAAGTCTCGTAAATGGTCAAAGTGGTAAGGAAGTACATCTGCCATATGAAACAGTTGTAGCAAGACAATACGAAACCTTGATATTTAAGAAAGATGAAGCGGTAAAAAAAGAAGTATATTGTTATCCCCTTAGTCTTGGAAAACATTATATAAAAGAATTAAATTTGGAAGTAGAGTTAAGAATTCTATCGAATGAAAGAAATCATCAAAAAAGTGAAAACATATATACTAAATATATTGATTATGGTAAAATGAAAAGTGACTTTTGTATTAGAACAAGACAGCCTTATGATTATATAAGACTAGCTAGTGGAAGCAAAAAGCTCAAAAAGTTGTTTACAGATGATAAGGTTCCTAAAGCAGAAAGAGACAGTGTGCCACTTATTGCAACAGGAGATGAAATCATATGGGTAGTAGGAGGAAGACTAAATACAGACTACTATATTACCGACAAAACGACACAAATTTTACAGATTAAAGTAACTTACAGGAATTAATAGGAGGCATTATGTTAAACTTAGATACACTTATTTCAGAAGAACAATTACAAGCTCGTATTAAAGAGTTAGGAGCTGAAATTTCAAGAGATTATGCAGGTAAAGAAATCATTGTTTTATGTATTTTAAAAGGTGGCGTTATGTTTATGACTGACCTTGTAAAACATATTGATGTACCATTAAAAATGGAGTTCATGGTCGTATCTAGCTATGGTGATGAATATAAAAGTAGTGGTGTAGTTAAAGTATTAAAAGACTTAGACGAACCAATCATCGGTAAACATGTTTTAATCGTAGAAGATATTATTGATTCAGGTAGAACATTAAGTTGTATTCAAAAAATGCTTCAAGAAAGAGGCGCTGAAAGTATTAAATTATGTACTTTACTTGATAAAAAAGAAGAACGCGTTACAGATGTTCATGTAGATTATGTTGGTTTCCCTATTGGAAATGAATTCGTAATTGGTTATGGGCTTGACTACAAACAATATTATAGAAATCTTCCTTATATTGCTGTAAATAGAGGTTAAATATAAAAGAAGGGAAGAGAAAGGAGGAATTTACGAGTGAAGAAAAAATTTAAAGGCACTTATATATATTTATTATTATTAGTAGTGCTGATGATGTTTATCTTCTATGGCACAAGTAGAGATATAAATAGCACAACTAAGACAATGTCTTATAGTGAAATGTTAACAGCTATTGAAAATGGACAAATCAAGAGCATTGAGCAAGTTGTATCAGATGGTGACTTAGGAGAATTTATTGTAATTGATAAAGAAAATAATAAATCAACTGTTGAGGCACCTCAAAATGCATTTAGTACTTATTATTTAAGTTTATCACCAGAGGTAAGAGCACAATTCACGTTTGTAACTCGTGCAGTACAAGCAAATATGTGGTTACCAATCTTACAAATCGTACTTATCGTAGGAATGTTTATTTTCATTATGGTATTCTTTGTACAACAAATGCAAGGTGGCGGTGGCGGCGGTGGCCGTATTATGTCATTTGGTAAGAGTCGTGCGAAGATGACAATTGATGATAAAGGTAATGTTACATTTAAAGATGTAGCAGGTTTAGATGAAGAAAAAGAAGAAGTTGCAGAAATTGTAGACTTCCTTAAAAATCAAAACCGTTATGTACAAGTAGGTGCTAAGATTCCAAAAGGAATTCTTTTAGTTGGACCTCCTGGAACAGGTAAAACACTTTTAGCTAAGGCTATTGCAGGTGAAGCTGGGGTACCATTCTTTAGTATTTCAGGTTCGGATTTTGTTGAGATGTTCGTTGGTGTAGGTGCTTCTCGTGTAAGAGACTTATTCGAACAAGCTAAGAAAAATGCACCTTGTATCGTATTCATCGATGAAATCGATGCTGTAGGACGCAAACGTGGTGCTGGACTTGGCGGTGGCCACGATGAAAGAGAACAAACACTTAATCAACTCTTAGTTGAGATGGATGGTTTCGGAGCAAATGAAGGGGTTATCGTTATGGCGGCTACAAACCGTGCGGACGTACTTGACCCAGCGCTTCTTAGACCAGGACGTTTTGATAGACAAGTAACAGTAGATAGACCAGATATTACAGGTCGTAAAGCTATTTTAAAAGTACATTCAAAAGGTAAACCACTTAGTGAAGATATTGATATCGATGTTATTGCTAAAACAACATCAGGATTCACTGGTGCAGATCTTGCAAACCTTATGAATGAATCAGCACTTCTTACAGCACGTCACAATAAACGTGCCATTGATATGGAAGAAGTACAAAAAGCACTCATTAAAATTACAATGGGTACAGAAAAGAAAAGCCACATTATCACAGAGGCTGAAAGAAAACTTACAGCATACCATGAAGTTGGGCATGCGCTTACAAGTGAATTATTAGATGAAATGGAACCAGTTCATACAATTTCTATTATTCCAGTAGGCCGTGCAGGTGGATACACAATGCAACTTAATGGAGAAGATAATTTCTATACTAAGAAAAAAATGTTACAACACATTATTGTATTCTTAGGTGGTCGTGCAGCAGAAGAATTAGTGTTAGATGATATTACAACAGGTGCTTCTAATGATATTCAACGTGCAACACAACTTGCAAGAGATATGGTTACAACATATGGTATGAGCCGTCTTGGTCCTATTAAATATGGTGATGAGCATTCAGAACCATTCTTAGGTAGAGATTACAATCATACACGTAACTATGGTGAAGCTTTAGCTACTGAAATTGATACAGTAGTAGGTGAAATCATTGAAGAGTGCTATGAACAGGCTAAAAAACTTTTACAAGATCATATGGATGTACTTCATAGAGCGTCACAAATCTTAATGAAAAAAGAAAAACTTACTGGTCAAGAGTTTAGAAAGATTATGAAAGGCGAAGAAATAGACGAAGAAAATGTTGCTGAATTTAATATTTTTGAATCTATTGACGAGGTAGAAAAAGAGGGTAAAGTTCTTGATTCAAAAGAAGAAACTCTTAATACTATTGATAATGCTTTTCAGAACTCAGATGAAGTATAGTAAAATATAATAAAAGTCAAAAAGCCGAAATTTATTTTCGGCTTTTTGTTTTATGGTAGAATAAATTAATAAATTTAAACTTACGATATGGGGAGATAAGTACATGAAAGAAGAGGTTTTAAAGTATCTAAAAGAGCAAAATGATTATGTATCTGGAGAGCAGATTAGTAAGAAATTAGGTGTCACAAGGGCTAGTATCTGGAAGATTATAAATAAGCTCAAAGAAGAAGGATATATGATTGAATCTAGCACTAAGAAAGGATATAAGCTTACGCAAATACCTAATATAATTACAAAAGAGGAAGTGCAATCTATTATAAAAACTCAGTGCTTAGGAAGGAATATGCATTATTTTAGTGAGATAGATTCTACTAATGAAGAGGTTAAGAAGTTAGCACGTACAGGAGAAGCAGAAGGTGTGACTGTTGTTGCTGACAAACAAACTGCTGGTAAGGGAAGATTAGGAAGGGTATGGAATTCACCAAGTGGTAATAATATTTTTATGAGTGTGTTATTACGCCCAAGAATAAAACCAGAGAAAGCTAGCCAGATAACACTTATTGCAGGGCTTGCAATGTGTGAAGCTATTAGAGAAGTAACAGGTTTAGAGGCTAAAATTAAATGGCCTAACGATATTGTTGTAAATGGTAAGAAAGTATGTGGCATTTTAACAGAGATGAGTGCAGAAATTGACTGTGTGAATTATGTAGTTGTGGGGATTGGTGTAAATGTCAATCAAACTGAGTTTCCAGAAGAGTTACCATATGCAACTTCTTTGAAGTTACAAGGTGGGCAGGAATATCAAAGAGGAAAGATTATAGGCGTATTCTTTGATAAGTTCGAACCATATTATATGGCATATAAAGAAAATACTACTTTAGAATTGATGCTACCTGCTTATAAAAGATACTGTATAACACTTGATGATAAGGTAAAAATAATAGATAGTGTCAATGAATATATTGCAGAGCCCTTAGATGTGCTTGCAGATGGAAGTCTTGTAGTTAGAACTGAAGTGGGTGAGGAAAAGCGTATTTTCACCGGTGAAGTATCTGTACGTGGCACTTTTAGATTAAAAAATTATAAGCAAATTAAGAATGGATATATTATAATAAATAGGATATATATGGACTTAAAGTATGAAATATAAGTGACATATAAATTAAGACCGTATGAAGACAATTATAGGAAAGACAAAAGGAGAATTAAAAATGGAAAAGCATGTATTAATATCAGTGTCACCATATGTACACAAATATTATTTAAATGAAAAATATAAGGATTTACCAGAAAGTATTGTAGAAACACTTCGTGCTAAGTTGGGGGTAATTGCAGAAAAAACCAACTGTATTATTTCTATTGGTTTTTATGAGAATGGAGAGCTTTTCATTGAAGAAATGCAACAAGACCCTATGTTCTATGATGATATCGGTGCAAGTCTTGAAATCAAAAAACTTCAACAAGAAGAAGCTGAAACATTTAAATCAATTAAAATGTGGTATATGATTTATCACACACCAAACGGTATGATTATGAGAGATGTATTATTACTTCAAAGTGAGAAAAAAACACCTGCTGAAATTATCGAAGCAGTTGTTACAAAACATGGTGAAGAATACCGTCAATTTGTACAAGTTTTATTAGAAGATTAATAAAAAGTACTTAAGAAGATATATTGGAATTAAAGTATAATTATATACTAGTTTAAAAGATTGTGATATAATTTAGGCTGTTAAAAATAAGCGTTGCATCAAAAGAGAATTCTATCTATTAGAACTTCTATTAAATTGAGCGACAGCTAGGAGGAAAAAATGAATACGACTAGAAACACAAAAACATTGACTTTATTAGGTGTACTTATTGCCATTCAAGTAGTGCTTACTATGGCAAATATAGGACTTATACCACTTCCATTTATAAAGGCAACCATTTTACATATTCCTGTTATTATAGGGGCTGTATTGTTAGGGCCTATAGAAGGAATGATTTTAGGATTGTCATTTGGGATCATGTCAATTGTAATGAACACAGTGCAACCAGGAGTTACTTCTTTTGTATTTTCACCTTTTATAACAGTGGGAGAAAATACTGGTAATTTTGCAAGTTTATTTGTAGCTATTGTACCACGTGTACTTATTGGTTTAACAGCATACTATAGTTATAAGTTTGTTTGTAAGTTTGATAAGAGTAGAATGGTGGCATATAGTGTAGCTGGTTTAGTAGGTGCTTTAACGAATACAATTTTAGTAATGGGAAGTATTTATATATTATTTGGCGAGCAGTATGCTGCTGCAAAGGAGATACCTTTTAGTGCACTATTTGGTGCGATTATGGCAATCGTAGGAACAAATGGCGTGCCAGAGGCAATTGGTGCGGCGATTATTGTACCAGCTCTATGTAAGCCACTTAATATGATTTTTAGATTTAATACAGCCCGTGTAAATAAAGGAAGAGCATAGATGAAAAAACATGTTTTAATTGGTGTAACTGGTGGGATTGCTGCTTACAAAATATTAGATGTAGAAAGCAAGCTTAGAAAGTTAGGCTATGAAATGAATACAATAATGACTAAAAATGCCTGTGAATTTGTACAGCCTATGGCATTTCAAACCATTTCAAATAATTATGTTGTAACAGATACTTTTGAAAGACCACATAAGTGGGATGTTGAACATATTGCTTTAGCTAAGAGAGCTGATATCATGCTGATTGCACCAGCAACAGCTAATGTTATTGGTAAAATTGCCCATGGCATTGCAGATGATATGCTTACAACGACAGTAATGGCAGCTAAATGCCCTGTTGTAATAGCTCCTGCTATGAATACGGCTATGTATGAAAATGAGATTGTACAAGAAAATATAGCGTATTTAAAATCAAAAGGATATTTATTTATAGAACCAGTATCAGGAATGTTAGCTTGCGGTGATGTAGGTTCTGGAAAGCTTGCATCTCCTGATGAAATCGTAGAATTTATAGAAAAAACATTAGAAGAAACTTTAGTACAAGAAGCAGTGAATGAAGATTTAAAAGGTAAACATATTCTTGTAACAGCAGGACCAACAGTAGAAGCGATTGACCCATTTAGGTATATTACAAATCACTCTTCCGGTAAACAAGGTTATGCTATAGCAGAGCGCGCAGCCAAAAGAGGAGCAGAAGTAGTATTAGTTTCAGGCCCAGTACAAATCAAACCGCCAGAAGGTGTCAAGGTGATTTCTGTAAATAGTGCTAGAGATATGTATGCTGCCGTACATGAATATTTTGACTGGTCGGATGTAGTTATAAAGGCTGCGGCTGTTGCAGATTATAGACCTAGGGTGGAAAGTCAGCATAAGGTTAAAAAGTCTGGCTTAGATGATATGACTTTAGAACTTGTAAGAAATCCAGATATTTTACAAAGTCTTGGTGAAATAAAATCGCATCAAGTGCTTGTAGGGTTTGCGGCAGAAACAGATAATGTGGTAGAATATGCAATGCAGAAGATTGCAAAGAAGCATTTAGATTTTATAGTTGCCAATAATATTGCAAAACAAGGTGCAGGATTTAAAGGCGACACAAATATCGCTACAATTATCGAAGCAAATGGACAGATTACAGAAACAGGGCAAATGTCAAAGCATGCGCTTGGCGATGCTATATTAGATAAAGTAAAATGTTATTTTAAATAATTGTAAGCAGGTGCAAGGTTAAAAGGAGTATCCTTAATCTAGCCCTGCTTTCTTTGAACCTTTTACAATAACATAAGAAGAAATGAAAAGAGGTAGAAAGATGTTATTAGCCATAGATATAGGGAATACTAATATAGTAATAGGGGTTATGAAAGGTTTAGACTTAATTACAAGTTTTAGACTTACAACACAAACGCCACGTACGTCTGATGAATATGGTATTATGATGGTTGAAATGTTAAGAGAGAAAAAAATTCATGTAAATGATATTACAGCTGTTATCATATCTTCTGTAGTACCTGATATCATGTACTCTGTAAATAACAGTATTAAAAAATATCTACATCATAAACCACTTGTCGTAGGACCAGGTGTGAAAACTGGACTTGCAGTTAAGACAGATAACCCAAGAGAAGTAGGAGCAGACCGAATTGTAAACTGTGTAGCTGCCTATGAAATGTATGGTGGACCTTGTATGGCCATTGACTTTGGCACATCTACTACTTATGATATTGTTAATGCCAAAGGTGAATTCATTGGTGGACTTATTACACCGGGGATTAGAATTTGTGCAGATGCTTTATGGCAGAGAGCAGCACAGCTCCCACATATGGAAATCAAAAGTACAAAAGGTATTTTAGATTGCAAAAATACAGTAACAAGTATGCAATCAGGACTTATATATGGATATATAGGGCAAGTTGAATATATTGTTAATAAAACTAAGGAAGCTATGGGTTGTGATGACCTAAAAGTTATTGCAACAGGTGGACTTGCAAAAGTTATCCAAGATGGCACTAATGTAATTCAAAAGTATGATGGTTTATTAACTTTAAAAGGACTTGCGTTAATTTACGAAAAGAATAGATAGGATGATACAAGAATGAAATTTGGTACCGTAGAAACGGCTAATAACGTTTTTTTAGCCCCTATGGCCGGTATTACAGATTTACCGTTTAGGATAATTTGTAAAGAATTTGGTTGTGGGATGATGACCACTGAAATGGTAAGTGCAAAAGGCTTACTTTACGAAAATGGTAAAACAAATCAATTATTATCAATTGATGAAATAGAGCACCCAATTGGTGCACAATTATTCGGGAGCGATCCTAAGATTTTAAGTGAAATGGCGAAACAAGTAGAGCAAAGCGCTGTAGACTTCATTGATATTAATATGGGGTGCCCTGCACCTAAAATCACTAAAAATGGAGAAGGTTCAGCACTACTTAAAAACCCAGAGTTAATTGGGGAAATAGTATATGCAGTAGCAAATGCACTTACTAAACCATTAACAATTAAAATTAGAAAAGGCTTTGATGATGATAATATCAATGCTGTGCAAGTAGCTAAGATTATTGAGCAGGCAGGTGCAAGTGCTATTGCATTACATGGTAGAACAAGAGAGCAATTTTATAGCGGGGTTGCTGATTGGGATATCATTAAAGAAGTAAAACAAAATATTAGTATTCCACTTATAGGAAATGGTGATATTAGAACACCTGAGGATGCTAAACGTATGATAGATCAAACAGGCTGCGATGCAGTACTTATTGCAAGAGGCGCACAAGGTAATCCGTGGATTTTCAAAAGAACTGTACATTATTTAGAAACAGGTGAGTTATTACCAGAGCCAACATTTGAAGAACGTGCAGAAGTGATTTTACGACATGCAAAAATGTTAGTAGAATACAAGGGTGAATATGTAGGTATTCGTGAAATGCGTACACACCTTACATCTTATGTAAAAGGTTTACATGGCGCTACAGATCTTAGACGTTCACTTACATCAGTAGAAACTTACGATGATGTTAAACGTATGTTAGAGTACTGTGATGCAAGACTTAAAGAATTATCATAAGTATTTTATATAAAATATAGGTAAACTATAAATATAAATAAACTAATACTTACTTACAAATACTTATAAAAAGCTTTGTGTATATAGATTGAAAATCATGGCAACCTATATACACAGGGCATATATTATAAAGTAAGTGAAAAATTGCTCTAAAGTTGACAAAAGCAAGGAAGTTACGGTATAATTGTTGAATTAAAAAATGTACTATTATTACACTAATTATACAAAACTAAAATATAAAATATAGTAGTAAGCTAAGAAAGGGAGTACAGATATGGCTGGCAAAAAAGTATTACTCACATATGAGGGGATTAAAACTTTAGAGGGGGAACTTGAGAACTTAAAAACAGTTAGACGTAATGACGTTGCTGAAAAGTTAAAAGAAGCAAGAGCTCAAGGTGACCTTTCTGAAAATGCAGAATACGATGCAGCAAAAGAAGAACAGGCAGAAATCGAAGTTAGAATCGTAGAACTTGAAACAATGCTTAAAAATGCAATCGTTATTGAAAATGAAGAAAAAGTTGAGGTTGTTAAACCTGGTTATAGAGTTAAACTTTATGATTATACTTTTGAAGAAGAAATTGAATATCTTATCGTTGGTTCAACAGAAGCTGACCCAGTAAATGGTAAGATTTCTAATGAATCACCAGTAGGTATGGCATTACTTAACCACAAAGTTGGTGATGAAATCGAAGTTGATACTACTGATGGTGTAGATAAATATAAAATCTTAGACATCACAAACTAAGATAGCGTAAAGCACAAAGGAGGAATCAGTTTTGTCTGATCAAAATCAAGTACAAGAAAATGTTAGTGAATTAATCAAAGTAAGATATGATAAACTTGCTGCTCTTCAAGAAAAAGGAAAAGACCCTTTCAAACAAACTAATTTTAATGTAACAGCACATAGTGAAACAGCTAAGAAAGATTTCGAAGCTTTAGAAGCTACTGGTACACTTGAAGAACATGAAATGTCAGAAAGAACTAAGCTTTCTGTAGCAGGTCGTATCATGGCAAAACGTGATATGGGTAAAGCATCTTTCATCACAATCCAAGATCAAGAGGGACGTATCCAATCTTATGTAAGAAAAGATGAAATTGGTGAAGAGGATTATGCTGATTTCAAAAAATATGACATTGGTGATATCGTAGGTATTACAGGTTATATCTTTAGAACTCAAAAAGGTGAAATTTCTGTTCGTGCAAAAGAAGTAACACTTTTATCAAAAAGCTTACAAATCTTACCTGAAAAATATCACGGTCTTAAAGACGTTGAAATGAGATATCGTCAACGTTACGTAGACCTTATTGTAAATCCAGAAGTTAAAGAAACATTCTTAAAACGTAGTGCAATCATTCGTTCAATGAGAAACTACTTAGATAAACAAAACTTCGTAGAAGTAGAAACACCAGTACTTCATGATATCGCTGGTGGTGCAGCAGCTCGTCCATTCGTAACTCACCACAATGCATTAGATATTGATATGTACATGCGTATTGCCCCAGAACTTAAATTAAAACGTCTTATCGTTGGTGGATTCGATAGAGTATACGAAATCGGTAGAGTATTCCGTAACGAAGGTATGTCAATCAGACATAATCCAGAGTTCACAATCATGGAATTATACCAAGCATATGCTGATTACAATGATATGATGGATATTACAGAAGCACTTATTAGAAATGCTTCTATGGAAGTTAATGGTACAGGTGTTATCGAATATGATGGTGTAACAATTGACCTTGAAAAACCATTCAAGAGAATTTCAATGGTAGATGCTGTTAAAGAATACACAGGTGTAGACTTCAGAGCTATTGAAACTTTAGAAGAAGCAAGAGCTATCGCTAAAGAGAAAAATGTAGCATTTGAAGAACACCACATGAAAGGTGATATCTTAAACTTATTCTTCGAAGAATTCGTTGAAGAAAAGCTTATTCAACCAACATTCATTACAGAACATCCAGTTGAGATTTCTCCACTTGCAAAACGTAAACCATTAGACCCAGAGTACACAGAAAGATTCGAGCTCTTCATCGTAGGTCGTGAACATGCTAATGCGTTCTCAGAATTAAATGACCCAATTGATCAAAGAAGCCGTTTCAAACGTCAAGAAGAACTTCGTGAAGCTGGTGATGATGAAGCTTGCTTAATCGATGAAGACTTCTT
This sequence comes from uncultured Clostridia bacterium, assembly GCA_937935915.1. Classification (GTDB taxonomy): domain Bacteria; phylum Bacillota; class Clostridia; order Lachnospirales; family Cellulosilyticaceae; genus Cellulosilyticum. The sequence goes on along the minus strand of CALGWE010000535.1, from coordinate 8,305 downwards.
AACAGCTCTTGAATATGGTTTACCACCAACAGGTGGACTTGGAATTGGTGTAGATAGACTTGTAATGTTACTTACAAATTCAGCATCAATTAGAGACGTATTATTATTCCCAACAATGAAACCAATTAACGAATAATATACTTTTTAAGAGAAATGATATATATATCCCCTTCTAATTTACATTTGTGCAATTGGAAGGGGATTTTTATTATACTAAAAAATACATTTAAAATAGAAATTTCTGTAAAAGTATATATTTTACTGGAAAAATATTGTAATATATATATAATCGAATATTAATTTTTACTATGGTATAATAAATACGAATATATTTAGGGGTGCTTACAAATGAAAAAGTATAGGCTACAGCCATTAGATAGTTATTATTATTACAAAAAAAAGAAAATTTGGCTTAAGAAAATACTATTTTTTATTACTGGCATGAGTGTGATTTGTTTTGGCATCGTAGGGAACGAAAATTTAGGGGACGATTTAAAGGCATTAGGTATAGGACAGAAGATAAGTGATGAAGCTGTATATATAGATGGCAATAAGGTGGCTTATGGTTTGTATAAACAAAAGCAAGAAGTAAAGGGAATCTATATACCACCAAGCAAAGTAGAAGATTACGAAGAATATATTAATATGGCCAAGCGTACAAATGTAAATAGCTTTGTCATTGATGTGAAGAGTGATCAGGGATATTTAACTTTTGCTTCCGATAATGAAAAACTTATTAATATGGGATGTGTATTAGCAAATCCACCTATTGAAAATATTAATCAGGTAATGAAAAGATTATACGAAGAAGATATCTATCCTATTGCTCGTGTTGTAACGTTTAAAGATAATGTAGCAACAGCACATTTTCCTAATTTAGCAGTTAAGGCATTGGATGGCCAGGTATATGAATTAAAATCTGGAGATAAATGGCTTAATCCATATAATAAGGAAAATTGGGATTATATACTAGAGGTATGCAAGGAAGCTATAAAGGTAGGATTTAAGGAGATACAGTTTGATTATATTAGATTTCATGAGTCAATGAGTGAGGAAAAGGTACAATTAGCACCTAATAAAACTAAGTCAGAGATTATTACAGAGTTTGTGAATTTTATGAGCGAGCAACTTAAAGAGTATGGTGTAGGTGTATCAGCAGATGTTTTCGGCGCAATTATAATGAGCAAAATAGATGGTGAGAATGTAGGGCAAGATTTTAATGAGCTTTGTAAGCATTTAGACTATATTTGTCCTATGGTGTATCCATCTCACTATGCAGACGGAACATTCGGAATAGAGTACCCACATATACAATGTTATGATATAATATTAAGGTCTATGGAGCTTGCACAAGATAAAATTTTAGAGAATCCAAGAGCAGAACGGAAAGCAAAAATTAGGCCATGGTTGCAGGATTTTACATTAGCAGGAATGAAACCATATCAATTTTATGGTGAAGAACAAATTAGAAGTCAGATTCAAGGTGCTTATGATGCAGGTGTAAATGAATGGCTATTTTGGAATGCATCAGGTAAATATACAGAGGCAGGATTAGATGAAGAATAAAGGATGTGAATCTTTTTGGTTGATCAAAATAAAATTATTCTTATGACAAAGCTTGAAATTTATAATAAAAAATATGGTGATACAGATAGGCAGCGTTGTAAATATTTTCTGGAGGACTACCTTTATACTAGAAATTTTATAACGAGGTTATCTTTTAGTTTAGTAATGCTATTTTTTGTAGGAGTAGGTGCAATTAAGATTGTAACAACCCAGCTAATAATACCGGAATCATTAGAACAATTTATGGATGCATATGTGAATGGATATATACTTCCATGGATTATTGGACTTGTTATTTATACCATTATATCTTCATGGGTATATACGAGGGCATATAAAAACTCTAAAGAAAGATTAAAGACGTATCGTAAGACTTTAGAGGCGTTAGATGCCTATGAGGATAAAAAGGAGGGGTTAAATGAAGATTCTTGAGAACCTATTGATGATTAGACAAAATGTTATTAAGATGTATAAGCAATATGATTATATTGTTGGGCCAATCTTAAAGTTCATTATGATATATATTATTATAAATATGTTTATTTCTAAAATTAGTTATGAAGGTGTACTTACAAATCCAATTTTAGTATTATTTATAAGCTTAATAGGTACAGTTTTAAATGAGAAAGGCATGTTACTCGGTACGGTTGTATTAGCACCTTGTTATATTTTAACGCTTAATCCTGTACTAGCAGGAATTGTGTTCGTATTTTTATTCCTGTTATACATATTATTTATGCGATTGTTCCCTAAAGAAAGTTTATTAATTATTGTAACTTTAGTAGCCTTTAGCTTGCATATGGAAAATTTGGTACCTATTGTAGTAGCTTTATTAGGTGGTTATGTAGGGCTTATTGGTATTTTATTTGGCGTATTGATATGGTTTATGATTCCTAATTTAGCAGAAGCAGTTGTTATAACTGGCGTGGGTAAGGATGCATTAATAGAAGCTGTAAAGAACTTAATAACTATTAAATTAGAGACAGTAGTACTTGATTCAAAAATGCTTTGCATAATGATTATATTCTTTGTAGTCTTTAACACAGTTTATTTTATTAGAAGATTAGCAGTAGATTATGCACCATATATTGCAATTGGTATGGGTGCCATTATGAATATGATAGGTTTTAGTTTAGCTATATTATTTTTAAAGATAGATATAAGTTTACCAATTATGCTGGTTACTACAGTAGGCTATGTACTTATAGCTATAGTAGTTGAGTTCTTTTCCAAAGTATTAGATTATGAACGCTCAGAAGTATTAAACTTTGAAGATGATGAAAATTATTATTATGTTAAAGTGGTGCCTAAAATTTATTTAACAACAACTAAGCGAAAAGTAAAACGTGTTTATAATGGTAAAGTGAATAAAAATTCTCATATACCATATAATATGAGAGAGGAAAATGAAGATACAAGCCTTTAAATTAAGGTTTGTATCTTTTATTTTGAAGTTATTTAAATAATGTGTATGGATTGATAAAAATAAAAAATATTTTATTGCTTCAACACACGAAAAGTATAAAACATGCTATAATAAATTATAAATAAATTATAAAGGGGTTTTGGCCAGTGGATGTAATAAAAGAAGCGATTAGTAAAATACCGTATATAGGCATCCCACATATTGGCATTCGAGATATAATAGATGTATTAGTAGTTGCCTATTTGATATATATTGTGCTCAGATGGATCAAAGACACAAGAACATGGGCATTATTTAAAGGTGTAGTTGTTGTTTTAGTGGTAGCGATTGTTGCTTACGTTTTCCAACTTCATACACTTTGGTGGGTAATTTCTAATACAATTACCTTTGGTGCAATGACGTTATTAGTTGTATTCCAACCAGAATTAAGACGTGCACTTGAGCAAATCGGACGAGGCAATATGTTTGCTACTATGTTTAATATGACGGATAATGAACAAGATGGTATGACAGACGAAGCAATTGAAGGAATTGTGAGAGCATCCTTGCATATGGCAAAATATAAAACTGGTGCGCTGATGGTAATTGAGCAGGAGACTAAGTTGGGTGACGTAGAACGTACAGGTATAAGTATAGATGGGATACTAACAAGTCAGCTACTTATTAATATATTCGAGAAAAATACTCCTCTACATGATGGGGCAGTTATTATAAAGAATAATAGGGTATCGGCAGCAACATGTTTCTTACCACTTACAGATAGTATGGATGTAAGTTTAGATTTAGGAACAAGACACCGTGCAGCTATTGGTATTTCAGAAGTAACAGATGCCATTGTTATCGTTGTATCTGAAGAAAACGGTGTGATTTCATATGTAAGAAATGGTAAAATTAGACGAAATCTAGATGCAGATATGATTAGAAAAATATTGCTTTCAACACGTAAGAAAAAACGTAATGAGAAAAAAATACTCGATCGTAAACGTGCGATGTGGAAAGGAAGGGTCAAAGATGAATAAGATATCAAGGGAAGACCTTTCATGGAGAATATTATCGTTATTATTAGCAATGACTTTGTGGTTATTTGTTATTAATACACAAAATCCTACACAACCACAAACAATTAAAAATATCCCTGTTACAATTAAAGGGTTAGATGCATTAGAGGCACAAGGCTATGTGCTTAAAAATGAGGAAGAAATCAAAAATCAAATGTTTTCTGTTACAATTAGGGGACCTAGATTAGAGATTGATAAGGTGTATAATGAGAACGCCATTACTGCCACACTTAATCTTAATCAATATTTAGGTGATTTAACTCAAGATTCCGTACAGTGTATAGCCAATTATACTGTGGATATTATATTAGATGGTCATTCTATTACAGTAACAGAAAAGAAGGCACAATATACAAGTATTGTACTTGAACGTGAAGCATCTATGACTTCAAGTATAGGTTATAAAATTGAAGAAGGTACGACAAAAGACTATGAGCTTTTAGCTAACCCTGTAATTAGTCCAACAACCATTGAGATTAAAGGGGCAAAATCTGCAATTAGTGAAGTTGCTTCAGTAGTAGTTAATATTGATGGCAGTGTATTTTCAGAAGAAAATCTAGTACAACGCTTACCGGTGACTATTTACAACAGCCAGGGTGAAGAGATTACAGGACTTGTAACCTCGCCTCAAACTGTAGAAGTAAGGTTACTAATTGGTAAATTTAAACGTGTGCCGCTTAAAGTACAGGTGACTGGTAAAGCTCAAGAAGGCTATGTATATAGAGGAACACAATGTGAACCACAAGCTGTTACAATTGTGGGGAAAGCAGAAGCGGTAGACAGGATTAATGAGATTACTTTAGAAACTATAGATATAAGTCAATTTTTAGAGACAAGCACTGTATCTGCAAAACTTAACTTACCAGAGGGTATTACAACAAATAGTGCCAAAGAAGTTAATGTCACTATTCAAATTGATAAAGAAAATAATTATATTTATAACATCCCAACTTCATTATTAGAGATTGATGTAACTGGTCCAGATGAGGGCTTAAGTTATGAAGTATTATCAAATGAAGTACAAGTAGGTATTTCAGCTACAGCAGAAGAAATCTTATCCTATAATGCAGCTCAGATTGCTAATGGGTTAAAGGGTAGTTTAAATTTAGCTGGATATAACGAAGGGGAATATACATTACCACTAGAATTACAGGCTACAGATAAATTTAAGATTTTAAATGAATCAGTAGATATTGAAGTAAGGATTACAAAAGATCCAGTTCAAGACGAAGAAATACAAACGCCATCTCCAGAAGAAACACCGGAGGTTCCTGAACAATCAGAAACACCAGTTCCTGAAGAAGAGAGTGAAATAACAGAATAAAGCTAAAAAAGCAGTTACTTAATGGTTTTAAACATTAAAGTAACTGCTTTTTTATAGTATATTTACTTGAGGAAAGATTGAAAATAAAGTAAAGTTATAATAATATATTAATATACAACAATTAAGCGGATGAACAGAAATGAATAATGGATACATGAGAAGTCGAAAATAATGGGCCTCAGGAGTGTGAGTATAATGAAGAAAAGCGTAACAATGTCAGATATAGGCAAAGCACTAAATGTAAGTACTGTAACCGTTTCTAAAGCATTAAGTAATAAAGAGGGAGTTAGTCAAAGCGTAAGAGAACAAATTATAGAAATGGCACAACAAATGGGCTATGTGTATACTGGTAATAATAAGGAAGATGGGAAAGAGACATATTATAATATAGGAATCTTAGTGCCTAATCATTTTATGAATGAAACAGGTAACTCGTTCTATTGGAAGGTATATCAAAATATTACGAGTAGCCTTAAGAAACATAATAGCTTTGGGATATTAGAGTTATTAGACCGTAATTATAAAAATCATTTACCTAAAATAATAAGTGGTAATAAAGTGGACGGTATTATTTTATTAGGGCAGATGGATAACGATTATATAGACATATTGTATGAAACAGGCATACCTATGATGTTATTAGACTTTTATAATCAAGATGCTAAGTATGATAGTATTATAAATGATAGTTTCTATAGTGCGTATATGCTAACTAATCACCTTATTAATATGGGACATAGAAAGATTGGATTTATAGGTGATATTCATGCCACAAGTAGTATACTAGATCGTTATTTAGGTTATTGTAAGTCATTAATAGAACATAAGATTCCTTTAAGAGATGAATATGCTATTTGTGACCGTGATGAGGATGGACTATACATAGAGTTTAAGTTACCAGAGGATATGCCGACAGCCTTTGTATGTAACTGTGATGAGGTGGCCTATGTATTTATTAATAGGTTAAAGGAAATGGGACTTAATGTACCAGAGGATATTTCTATAGTGGGATTTGATAACTATATGTTTTCTAATTTCATCAGTCCAGCACTTACAACGGTTTCTATTAATGATGAAGAAATGGCAGAGGTAGCCGTAACAAGTATTCTAAGTAAAATAACAGGAGATAATAAGAGTTTAGGAAGACGTATTGTGACAAGTAATATTATTTACAGAGATTCTGTAAAGGATATTCGCTAATACTTTAGTATTTAACAAACAAAAAAAGAGATGCAACTCGAATAAGAGAAGCATCTCTTTTTTGTTTCATAAAGTAAATAGATAAAAAAGAGATTAAAGTTAAGTAAAGATATAAAGTAAAATTATATGAAAATGAGATAACTAGGTATAATGTAAAGACTAAGGTGAGAGTTATTAGTTAAAATGCAATAAAATATATAAAATAATAAATAAGCGTTGATTTATTTTGATTAATATTTTATAATAAATTCAGAAATTTGAAAATTACTTAAAAAACAGATTTGTTACTTAAAAATAGCTAGAATAAGGCTAGAAGGAATGACAATAGAAATATATATATTTGGAGGGATACATATGAAGTTAAAAAAAGTACTATCATTAGCTTTAGGCGTAACAATGGCAATGACCACCTTTGTTGGATGTGGTTCAAATGCAGGGCAAACAAGTAAGGAATCAGCAAATGAAGTAGTAGAAGGGGCAGCAGATGAGAAAGGTACTGTGGATCTTAAAGACATAAATCCAGAAGATATAACTGGGGAAATTAACTTTATTACACATAGAACAGACCTTACAGATACTTTAATTCAAGATTATATTACTGAGTTTAATAAAGAGTATCCAAATGTAAAAGTAAATGTAGAGGGAATTACAAATTATCAGGATGATATTAAAGTACGTATGAGTACAACAGAATATGGGGATGTATTAATGCTTCCTGATATTAATAAAAATGAGTATTCGAATTTCTTCTTACCATTAGGTACAGTAGATGAACTTAGCCAAAGCTATAGAGATGTAAAGGGTAAATCATTTGAAGGGAATGTTTATGGGATTGCTTCAATGCTTACAGCACCAGGGGTACTTTATAACAAGAAGATATTTGAAGCAGCAGGAATCACAGATATTCCTAAGACACCAGATGAATTCTTAGCAGCTATGCAAAAGATTAAAGACAATACAGATGCAATTCCTTATTATACGAACTATGTGGCACAATGGACACTTACACAATGGGAAGCAAATAGATGTGCATATGGTGATCCAGAAGTACTTATTAAAATGTCACATGATGATGCACCATTTGCAGAAGGAACAGTGCATTATGAAATATACAAGTTACTATATGATTTAGTTAAGCAAGGATTAGTAGAAGATGACCCTATGTCAACAGATTGGGAATCATCTAAACAAATGCTTGCAGATGGACAAATCGCTACCATGGTACTTGGTGAATGGGCTGTTTCACAAGTTAAAGCATTAGCAGCAAATCCAGAAGATATCGGTTATATGCCATTCCCTATTACAGCACCAGATGGCAAACAATATGCTGAAATTGCTTCAGACTTTGCATACTGTATTAATAAAAATACAAAATGTCCAGAAGCTGCACTTGCTTTCTTATGGTGGATGGTAGAAAAATCAGGTTATGCACAACATGAAGATGGTATTTCAGCGCAAATAGATGCGGACTATCCAGAAGCATTAAAAACTTTCGAAGAAGCTGGGGTACAGTTCATTTCAGTTACACCAGCACCAGAAGGAGAAGAAGATTTATTCGATAGCATTGATAATGGTTCAGAAGTTGGTACATGGCAACCAAAATGGAAGCTTGCTATGGTTGAAGCAGCACTTGGTAATAGAAGTGAAACTTATGATGACATTTGTAATCAAATGAATGCAGACTGGGCTACAAGTAGAGCAGAATTTGATAAATAAAGAGTAGCTTATGAT